>JALYZS010000177.1 GCA_030948745.1 Vulcanimicrobiota bacterium
GTCCGCGATAGCGCCGCCGGGTGCGATGATGATCAGGCGGTCGTTATGGACAAGCTCCCCTTTGCCGTTGTCGATGACCGACACACCCGCTGCACGACACAGCCCCGAAACGGTTGAAGCCGAGCCGGTGAGGATCAGCCAGCCCGGTGCCGCCAGGTGGTTTGCGGTCGCGTAGGCTTTGAGAGCGCGAACCGTGTCGCGCGCCGGATCGATGCTGACCTCCACGTAGCGATACGGCCCGGCACCGAGCTGCGCTCGCACCGCCTCGACCTTGTGGGTGATGACCGGGCACGCGTCGGTGCAGCGCGTGTACACGAAGGCCAGGAGGGTCGTGGCCGTGCCAAGCTGACTGAAGCTGAAGCGGCGGCCGTCCTGATCGAAGAACGCGCCCGGCGGCAGGTGGTCGCCGGTTTGCAGCGGCGCGACCGTCTGGTCGAACGGGTTCGCCCCTGCGGCGCGCGCGCCGAGGCTCAGCCCGCAAAGGGCGACAAGCGCGATAGTAATGATCTGCTGCGCCCGCGAAAATCGGTTCATGGGGGAAATTTCCTTGCGGCAGCCGCCCTTAACTGCCGCGCAACGTCGCGGGCTGCTTGCGATGCGGCAGTGGACGGCGGGCGAGCGCGCGGTGGTGGCGCGCGGGCTTTTGGGCCGCGCCGCGATCGCGCTTGAGCCCGGCGCGATCGCCTTGCTGTTCGCGATCTTCACGGTCGGACTGCTGCGCCTTGCCTACGACGGCGACGCGAATCACGGCGGCCTGCAGCTGTTGGCGCCGATATTCGCGTTGGGTGCGCTCGCGTTTTGTGCCTACGCCGTGTACCTGATCGTGCGTCCGGCGCAGGCGCTGCGGCAGACGTTCGAACCGATTTTCATCGTCGACGGATTCGTGCGCACACGCGGGCGCGACGACCTGTCAGCCCGAGGCTCCAGCGGCTACGTCGCGGTGCTGTTGAGCGACCGGCGCGTCGCCTGTGAATGGCCAGCGACCGGCGAACGGGATCTGCCCTACGATGAACGGCCGGCGTTATGTGAGTTCAGCGAGTACGGCGGCATCCACAGCATCGACGGCCGCGCCACCGGCGTGCTGCCGCAACGGCTGCCCAACATCGGCGTGGGCGTGAACCGCCCGCCGTTCTCGCTCTAGAGGATCAGCGGGAGGCGTCGAACCTGCCTTCCACGTGGGTGTGGCTCACCTTGCTCGCGGGCCAGACGTGGAACTCGTGGGCGAAGTGCACCGACACGTAGCCGACCAGGAAAATGACGGCCAAGCCGGCTGCGAAAAGCCCACGTACGACTGGGGGCATGCCGCGGCTTTTCGGTATCTCGTAGGCTGAGACGTCTGATCCGAGCGCCATTGCTTACGTACCCGGCACCTTTCCGGCCCAGCCGAGCGCCACAACGATGACCAGGAGGCAGCCGGCGGTGAGCAGCACGAGCATGACCTTCGTGACCTGATCGTCGAGGTTCTTCTTCTTCCATTCCGCGCGCAGCGATGTCAGCGCCGAGGTCCCGACGACGAGAGCGCCGAGAAAGGCGATGCTGCGCTCGATATGTGCTGCGTCCATGTGCGGCCCCTAGTACACGTAGAACAGGAAGAACAGAGCGACCCAGATGACGTCGACGAAGTGCCAGTACAACGTCGCTGCGGTCAAGCCGAAGTGCCGTTGTGCGGTGTAGGTGCCGCGCAGCGTCTGCAGCAGCACCGTGATGAGGAAGATCACGCCAACGAACACGTGGAAACCGTGCATCCCGGTGAGGGTGAAAAACGACGCGCCGAACAGATTGCCCGACCACGTGTCCTTGAGATGCATGTACTCGTAGGCTTGCCCGGAGAGGAACATGATGCCCAGGATGATGGTGGCGACCGTGAACGCGACGAAGCGGCTGCGCTTGTCATGCCGGATGGCTTCCATCGCATAATGCATGGTCGCGCCGCTGCCGAACAGCACGATCGAGTTCACCGCTGCCAGGTAGACGTCCGGCCGCTGGGCACCGGCCGGCGGCCAGACGCCCAGCGCGTTGCGGTCGTAGAGATACGTGAAGATGAACGACCCGAAGATGACGCAGTCGCTGATCAGGAAGAAGAGAAACCCGAGCAGCCGTTGTCCGGCGACTTCATGATAGGTCGCGTCGTCCACCGCGATCGCGTGTGAGGCCATGGTCGGGTGCGTCTCTCCTCTTAGTAGATAGGGCTGCGTGCCAGGTCTTGGCTGACGTTGGCATACGGCAACGGCTTGCCGTATTCGTACGGTCCCGACAACACGACCGGGATCTCGGCGAAGTTGTAATACGGCGCAGGCGAGGGGATCATCCACTCAAGCGTGCGCGCGCCCCACGGATTCGGCCCGGCTTCGTCGCCTTTGGTGGCGCTGCGCAACGCGTTGTAGGCGAAGATGAGCATCGACAGCCCGAGCACGAAGGCGGAAATCGTGACGAACAGATTCGTGCTCGCGTAGATCGGGTCATAGGTCGCCACTCGGCGCGGCATGCCATGCAATCCGACCCAATGCATGGGCAAGAAGGTCGCGTTGAAGCTGATGAACATCAGCCAGAAATGCCACTTGGCGAGGCGTTCATCGAGCATGCGGCCGGTCATCTTCGGCCACCAGTAATAGATGCCCGCGAAGATGCCGAAGACGCTACCCCCGAACAACACGTAGTGCAGGTGCGCCACGACGAAATAGCTCGCATGCTCGTGGATATCGACCGGGACCGACGCGAGCAGGATCCCGGTGATGCCGCCGAAGGTGAACGTCGACAAGAAGCCGAGCACGAACAGCAGCGGCGAGCACAGATGGATGCGGCCGCCCCACAAGGTGGCCAGCCAGCTGAAGATCTTGATGCCGGTCGGGACGGCGATGATCATCGTCAACGCCATGAACATGAACTGCTCCCAATGCTGCAGGCCGCTCGTGAACATATGATGCGCCCACACCATGAACGACAGCAGGCCGATGCTGACCGAGGAATACGCGATCGCCTTGTAACCGAAGATCGGCCGGCGCACGAAGGTGGGGATGATCTCGGACACGATGCCGAACGCCGGCAGGATCATGATGTACACGGCGGGATGCGAATAGAACCAGAACACGTGCTGCCACAACACCGCGCTGCCGCCGTGCGCCGGGTCGTAGAACGGCACGCCGAAGGTGCGCTCGATGAACAACGCCGCCAACGCCGCTGAGAGGTTGGCAGTGGCGATGAACGAGAGGAACGCGGTGACGCCGGTCGCCCACACGAACAACGGCGTGCGCGTCCAGGTCATGCCGGGCGCTCGCATCTTGATGATGGTCGCGAGGAAGTTCAAGCCGGTGATCGTGCTCGACACGCCGATGAGGAAGATCGCCATGCACCACATGGAGGTGCCGAAACCGGCCTGCAGGCTGATCGGCGGATACTCCGTCCAGCCGGCCTGCGGTGCGCCGCCGGGGGCTAAGAAACTGCCGAACAGCAAGATCCCGGCCGGCGGGAACAGCCAGAAGCTGATCATGTTGAGCCACGGGAAGGCGACGTCGCGCGCGCCGATCTGCAGCGGCATGATGAGGTTGCCGAACGCGCCCGTGAGCAGCGGGATGATGACGAGCCAGACCATCGCCGAGCCGTGCACGCTGTAGGCCTGGTTGTAGGTGGAGACGCTGAGCACGTGGTTGTCCGGTCCGGACAGCTGCGCGCGCATGAGCTCGGCCAGCAGACCCGCGAGCACGAAGAACAATCCGCTCGTGATGAAGTACTGCACTGCGATCACTTTGTGATCCAGGCTGAACACATACTTCTTGACGAAGGTGTCCGGCGGCGGATGGATGTGCCCGCCTGCGACCTGCCCTACTTCAAGCGTTGCCATGTCGTCTCACCGCCTCGTGCGACTCATTTGTGAAGACTTTGCAGATACGCGATTAGATTCGCCACGTCTTTGGCTGTCAATCCGTTGGCGTGCATGTCCGGCATGACGCCCATGTCGCCGTGCGCGCCATGCTCGATGATCTCCGCAACGTTCTTGGGCGTCGCCGCCGAACCGGTCACGAGATCGGGATGCTGCGGGTCATGGAACAGATTACCCAGGCCGGGGCCGACCTTACGCTGGTCGAACGGCGCGGCGTTGTGGCAAACGGAGCATTTCGCGGCGAACAACGACTGGCCGGCGCTCGCATCGCCACCCGCCAAGCTGAGGCCCTCGATGCCTGCGGCTCCTTCGGCGTGTTTTTGGGCCGCGTACCAGCGATCGAAGTCCGGCCGCGACTGTACGATGACTTTGCCCCACATCTTGGAATGGCCAAGCCCGCAGAACTCGCTGCACACGATGCGGAACGTGCCCACCTCTCTCGGCGTGAAGTGGATAGGCACCACCATGCCAGGGATCATGTCTTGTTTGATCCGGAATTCGGGGACCCAAAAACCGTGCAGCACCGCTTCCGTCGCGGTGTCTTGGCTCTCTTCCGAGGACGTCACGTCCACCGTGACAGGCACCCCGACGGGCAGATGCAACTCTCCATAGACGGAATCTCGCAGCCCGGGGTAACGGAATTCAAACGAGAACTTATGACCGATCGCCTCCATCGTCACGGCGCTTGCAGCCGCCTGGCCGGTCGGATAATATTGCGGGATGACGAAATAGGAGATGATGGCGAGCGCGACCATCAAGACGCCGGGGATGATCGTCCACCAGGTCTCCAGCGCCCGATGATCGTGGATCTGCGAGCCTACCGCACCGGACGGGTCCCCGGGCCGGCGACGGTAGCGCAGCGTGAAATAGATCAAAAAGCCGTTCACGTAGACGAGGATGGGCACGCCGAAGAACATGCTGAACTTGAAGATGTTATCGATGGGGACGCTGACCGTCGAGGCTTCGGGTAAGAACCAGCGATCGATCGGGTAGAGGACGACCACCGCCATCAAGACGACGCTGATGAAGGCCATCACCCAGACAGCGCGCCAAAAACCCGCGTCGAGGTAGTGGTGCGGTCGCTCGCTCATGCCCGGCTGCTCATTTGGCACGCCGCGCCTTTACACGCGCGCGCGGCTGCATCCTCGGCGCGGCCTACGCCGAAAGTAACATGCCGAAGGTGGGAGTCGAACCCACATGAGGGGTTACCT
>JALYZS010000185.1 GCA_030948745.1 Vulcanimicrobiota bacterium
GTGTTGGACGGTGCGCTGGCATCGCGCTTTTTGCAGTCGGTGAAACGGCGGCTGGAGACCTTCGCCGTCTAACGCAGTTCGGGCAGCGTGTTCTGGCTACGGATGGCCAGCGACGCTGCCACCACGAGGATGCCCGCGACTGCGAGCGTCGAGGGCAAGGACGTCAGCGAAGCTGCGCTGCCGAGCAGCCACGAGCCCAGCGGCATGAATCCTAAGAAGACCATGGTGTAGAGCGACATGACGCGGCCGCGCATGGCAAGCGGCGTGTGCACCTGCAACAGCGTGTTCGTCATGCCCATGAATAGCATGACCCAGATGCCCAGGCTCACCAACGCCGCGAGCGCCAAGACGATCTCGTGCGTGACCGCGAACAGGCTCAAGCTGAGACCGCTGCCGATGCCGCTCGCGACCAGAAGCGCACCGCGTTTGGCCTGCAGGCCGATCATCGCGGTGACGATCGAGCCGGCGAGCGCACCAGCCCCCGATGCCGCCATCATCAACCCAAGCGTTCTCGGGCCGCCGTGCATCACCGTCTTCACGAAAGCCGGCAACAGCTGGATGTACGGCCGCACGATGATCGCGAGCAGCGCGGATAAGAAGAGGATCGCGAAGACGCCCGCGTGGTTACGGACGTAGCGCAGCCCCTCGCGCATCTCTTGCATGATTCCAGCTCGCGCTTGTGCGGCGATAGAGGGTTTCGGACTCATCATCGCTAGGGCGATGAGCACCGCCACGTAGGAGAGGGCATTGAGATAGAAGCACCAGGCCACGCCCACGGCGCTCACGAGCACGCCGCCGATCGCCGGTCCGAGGATGGCGGGCCCGTTGAACGCGGCTGAATTCAGGCCGATAGCGTTCATCAGATCGTTCTTGCCGACGAGCAGCGGCACGAGCGACTGGCGCGTCGGTGCGTCGAAGGACTGTGCGGACGCCGAAAGCGCCGCGATGAGCAGCACGTGCCATATGCGCGCGACGTGCGATTGGGCGAGCACCGCCAAGGCGAGACCGCACAAAACCAACACGAGTTGGCTCAGGATGAGGATCTTGCGCCTGTCGAAGCGGTCGGCGATCGTTCCAGCCAGACCCGACAGCAGCAGCACGGGGATGGAGCGGACAAAACCCACCAGGCCGAGGTAGAACGGTGCCGCGGCCGGCGTGGGTGCAAGCTCGACGACGAGCCATCCCTGGGCAAGCGTCGCCATCCAGCTGCCCGTATTGGAAACGACCAGGCCGAACCAGAGCAGGCGGAACTCGCGATAGCCGAAGGCGCCGAAACGCGACACCTCTTCGATGTTGGGCGCGAGCAACCCGACTCCCGCGCCGCTCCTGCGGAGACGCCGACCTTAGGAGCAGCACGGGCAACAAACAGAAACGATCGAGCCTGAGGCTCGATCGTTTACTGTTAGGTCGATGGCGCTGTCGCTACGTTGGCGGTTCTCACTCTCCGGTCAGTAGAACCGTTCGCGTAGCTTAACTGGGACGCGATCCCCAGGGCCATCAGCTGGCGTGAGCCAGATCCCCAACGGTAGGGGTACCATTTCCGAGAAGTTCCGCTCTCTACGCTTGCAAACGTAGCATCCGTTGTTGCTTAACTTTCTCGGCACCGCGGTCGGTGTATTGGCAGTATACCCGCCCCCATCAGCAAGCGCAACGAAACGAGTGTTCGTTTTTGCAATTAAACTGTGGACAGCATACCGAACTTGTGAATAACTGTGCGAACAACGCTGTGGATTACGTCAACCACCCGTGCAGAGGCGCACAGCATCGCGCAACACGGCGAGCGAGAACTGCAACTGATCGACCGTGATCACAAGCGGCGGCGTGAGCGATACGACATTGGCTGCGGGGCCGCTGTTCAACAGCAACACGCCGTGGCGCATCGCTTCAAGCACGACTGACTGCGCCGTGGCCGCGTCAGGGGTGCCGTCGGCGCCGACGAATTCCACTCCCCACAACAGACCTCGCCCGCGCACGTCGCCGATCGCGCCGCCGGCGGCGGTCGCGATAGCAAGCAGCGAGCTGCGCATCTGCGGCTCGAGCGAAGCCACGCGCTCGACCAGCTGTCCCTCGCGCAGTTCCGAGATGGAGGCGAGCGCCGCCTCGCAGCCGGTCGGATGTCCCAGGAACGTGCTTGTGTGGATGGCTTCGCCGCTGGTCTCGGGCCAGCGGTCCATCACTTCGGCCCGCCCGATGCAGGCAGAAATAGGAAAGCCGGAAGACAAGCCCTTTCCCACGCACAGGAGGTCCGGGACGATTCCGGCTGCCTCGCAGGCGAACCACGTCCCGGTCCGTCCGAAGCCGGTGTAGATCTCGTCGACGATGAGCAAGATGCTGCGCTCATCGCAGAGGGCGCGCAGCTGTCGCAACCAGCCGACCGGCGCCGGCACCGCGCCGCCACGCGCTTGCATGACCTCTAGGATGACCGCGCCGACACGCCCACCCGCATCTCCGTCAAGGATGGCGCGCACGGCCGCGAAGCAGAAGTCCTCGCATGCTTCCGATGTCGTGCCCGCAGGGGGTCGATACAGGTTCGGGTAGGGGGCGCGTATGGCGAAGTCGCCGAGCTGGCGTAGAAAGGGTTGCCGGAAGTGAGCGCGGTCGGTCACGGCGAGCGCGCCGTAGGTAAGGCCGTGGTAGGCGCCGCTGAAGCAGATGACGCTTGGCTTTCCGGAAGCGATGATCGCCGTTTTCAGCGCCGCTTCGATCGCCTCCGAGCCCGTGGTCGCGAGGATGACGCGCTTGGGTCCGCCGCCCGGTGTGATGTCGCAGAGCATTTTCGCCAGCGCGACTTTGTTGCCGCTCGGGTGGACGTCGCCCATGCCGTGGAAAAGACGTTGAGCTTGCCGCGCCACCGCATCGGCCACGCGCGCATTGCTATGGCCGGCCGCCGCGACGCCGAACGCCGCCGTCATGTCCACGTACACGTTTTGGTCGACATCAGTGACGTTGGAGCCGCCAGCACGCGACCAGAAGATGGGAAAGTCGTCGCTGATGTAGGTGATGTTGCGGCTCTCATAACGGCGCAGCTGCGTCGCAAGTCGGCGGCTGTTGGGGCCAGGTGGCGGCGTCGTCATCTGGGCCAGCTGCCGCCCGTAGGAAAGATCCATCAGCGCGTTGCCACGAAATCTTGGATGCGTGGGCGATAGCCGAATGGCGGTCGCTGCATCTCGCCCAGCGAACAAACCCGGCGCGCCCCTGCGTCGCCGAGCTGCATGACCGCGTCGCTTGCGATGCCGATCGCTTCGAGCCGGCCGCCCAACGAGCGAGCGGCTCTTCGAAAGGCCAGTTCGTTCTCGCACGGCTTGACGACAACGACGCGACCGAACCCCACGCTCACCGGCTCGGAGTACGGCTCGACCGCGATCACAAACGTGGGTGTCTGGCCGCAAGACGCCCCAAGATGCAGCGTCGTCAGCGCGTGCGTCACGGGAGAAAGCGCACTGACCTGGAGACCACGGATGACGTTCGCAAGCGCTTCGGCCTCCTTAGGTGACGAGGTCGCCTTGGGCAGATCGTGGTCGCGCCGTACGAGCGCACTATGCAGCGCCTGCGCGAAACGGATCGCGCCTGGCTCGTCGCCCTCGACGTAGATCGTTTGCGGTGACATGCAGCCACGTTGATCGAACATGGCGATGTCCCAAGAGACCGCCTCGGATGCGGCTGCGAAACTGGCCCCCTTCGCAATGAATGCGATGCTGCACGCATCCGGGTAAGCGATCACGGCGACGTTCGCCGGCACGCGGCGGGTGATGCTCGCAACGGCCTCGTCGCTGCCGAAGACGATCACGCGCTCGACGCGTGAGAACATGTCCGTTTCGATCGCCGCATCACCGCCGCTCCAGTAGGCTGCGGACACGGAGATGCCCGTCGTGACGTCGAGCGTAGCCAGCTGCTCGACGACGAGCTCCGCCAGGCGCCGTTCTTCACGAGCAGATTTCAAGAGCACGCGCGCCCCGGCGACCGCGCCGCAAAAAGCCACGTTGAGCGCCGGCCCGATGATGTTCCCCGGCAGGATGGCCACGCACGTGGCGCCCCGCACGTCTGGCTGGCCCGCAAGCCATGCCTCCACACCCGCGTCAAAACCACGCAGCGCATCGTCCAACGCCCGCTCTACGGTTGCAGGTGGCCATGATTGGCCGCACAACGCGACGCGTGCCCGGCCGCGCACGTCTGAATCGGCGTCGCACCACAGGTGTGCGGCGCGGCGCAAAAGCGCGAGCCGGCGCGCCGTGCGATCGCGCGTCTCAAGCATGGCGTGCGCTCAGCAGCGCATCGATGGTCATGCTGCAGCCTTTCGGCGGCGCGCCGGTGGCGCGACCCAAAAACACGAAACCGCCCTCGGCCGCACGCGCGCGGTCGGTGCTCAACACCGCCATGACCGAGCCGCGATTGCAGAGATCGAACAGGCCCAGCAGGCCTTCAGCGGCACCACTCGGTTCGCCGCTGACCGGATCCATGATGAGCTCGCGCGCCCAGTGCGGTCCGACCTTCAGCTCGAGACGCGGCCTGCGGCCAGCCAGCACATCGGCGAGGTTGGCATCGTACCATTGGCTGCCGAGCTCGCACATACCATATTCTGAGATGCAAAACTCTCGCGGCACGCCGAACGTACGGCTCAGAGCGGCGTAGAATTCAACTGGCTCGACCGCTCGAGACTTGCCTTTGAAGCCGCCCGTCTCAACGACGCGGCTGTCTGCTGGTAGTGCAAAACGCAGCCCTTGCGCGGCGCAACGGTCCATGAAGTGCACGAGTGCGAACGCGGTACCGAAGATCAGGGTTGGCCGCGTCGCGGCCTGCAATGTTGCGGTCGCCGCACCGAATCGCAGCTCGTCCCCAGCGA
>JALYZS010000188.1 GCA_030948745.1 Vulcanimicrobiota bacterium
ATACAGCTCTGCACGCGGATACGGCGATTGCACCAGCGCAGTGGCCATCTCGCCCGCGCGATAGGTCGTTTTGTCGAGCTTTATCTGCACGTGGTCGTGATCTTGGTTTGCCCAGCTGACCTCTCCCCGACCGGTCGCCCACAGCATGAGATCGGTCGCCGATGCGTCGCTTGCGGCACCTGCGAGGTTGGCGCGCACGCGGTACGCGCCAGCCTCAGGTGCGGTCAACGTCACCGTCTGCGGGGCAGACGTCGATGCCACGTCGGCCGTCGCGACCGTGGTATAACGCACCTGATACTGTTGCGCTTCGCCGTTCTCGATGACTTGTGCCGCGCTGCTATAGTGCATCTCGTCGAGCTGCACGCGCACCCGCCGGCCGGTGAGCGGCGTGCCGTTGCTGTCGGTCACGACGATCCTATACGTCGCAGGCTGTCCGGCAGCGGCCACCCAATCACCCTGCATCCCGATCAATGCGTCCGACGGAAGCGCGGTGAACGACTTCGAGTCGGCGACCGACAAGTTGGACACATCACTCACTTGCAGATCGACTTGATAGCGCATCGCGAAGGGCAAGTCTGTCGGCACCGTAACGCCCTGGCTATAGGAACCGTTGCCATCAAGTTTGCCGCGTACCTGGACGACGTCGCCCTGGACCGAGGGCGCCTGCTCGGGCCAAAACCACTGCCGGCCGAAGGCGTACGCATCCCAACCTTTGGGCGTGTACGACGTCTGCGCACGCGTGACGTAGTACTGGACGTTGCCACCTTGCAACGAAGCACCGAACAAGTACGCACCCCGGCCTTTGGCGTTGACGGTGTCGTTTGCAAACGCGACCGGCTTGTCGAGATGCAGTTCGACCTTGAAGTTCGGCGGTTTGAACTCAGCGATGCGCACATCACCCGTGAGCACGACGCCGCTGCCGGACTTGGCCTCGAGCTGATAGTCGCCTAACGGTTGGTCCGGCTTGAAGGTCGTGTTGAATGAGAACGTGCCGTAGCGATTCGTTGTGTGCGTGCCTAAGACGGTACGCTGATCATTTGGCCCGATAAGCGTGACGCGATAACGGCTGTTGCGATCCTGCCATAACTCGCCGTCTTTGAGATAATACGCGACGGTGGTGAACGACCCGGTTTCCCCCGGCTGATACAGCTGGCGGTCGGAGTAGATGGTGCCGCGCGAATCCGGCGCGCTGCGCTGCCAGCCGGCGTCGAAACCATAACCGTAGGCGCCGCTCCAGACGTCGTTACGTGCGAACGCCCAATCGGCGTTTTCGTGCGCGATGGCCAAAAGTTTCGGCGCTTGGTTGGGGTCTGCGTTCATGCTGCAGCGGTGCATGGCGTCGGCCAGCACCCACAGACTGCCCGATCCATCAGTCAAGCCGCTCGTGCACGGGGCGCTGGTGGCTTTCCGGTTGACCGCATCGACCTGCGAGATGAAGACTTCCACGCGAGCCCCGCCGACCGGCGAACCGTCCGAAAGGTGATGAACGCGGACAAGCCCGCTGCTGGGAAACCACTGCGCGAACACGCCGAGGTTGGTCAGCTGCAAGAGACCGAAGTAGCGCTGATAGGGATCGCTGACTTGCGCCCCGGTGAACGCTTGCACACCATAGGCGAGCATGCCGCTCCGACCGTGCAGCAGCGTTCGCACGGGCACCGCGACATCGACGACTTCGTTCAACCTAGCTCGCAGCGTTGCGCTCGGCCAGTCGCCGTGACCGGGGAGCAGACCGTGCCCATCTGCGTAAGGGTAGGCGCTGTCGTAATTGATCAGTTCTTCGGGGGCGATCGTCCGGAATGTTCGTTGATACCGATTCTCCGGCAGGTTGACAGCAGAGATGTTCAGTTGCAGATCGTCGTCGGATGGGAAGATATTGAAGCCATCCGGTGCCCACAGATTGGGAGTGAAGTCACCCGTGTTGTAACGGACCATTGCCGGCGCGCCCAACATCTGTCCAAACGAATCTCGGATTCCGGCCCGCATCGTGATGGTGTACGTGGTCTGCGGTGTCAGCCA
Source organism: Vulcanimicrobiota bacterium (assembly GCA_030948745.1). Classification (GTDB taxonomy): domain Bacteria; phylum Vulcanimicrobiota; class Vulcanimicrobiia; order Eremiobacterales; family Eremiobacteraceae; genus JALYZS01. Next base: position 2,017 of record JALYZS010000188.1, read on the forward strand.
GCCCGGATTGATGCCGACCGCTGCATCGCCGTCGCTGACCATCCACATGCTGTTGCTGTGCGGGGGCTTCGGACTGATGGTGATGTTACGGCGCACCGAATCCGCCTGCAGTGGATTGTTAAAATCAAGCCGCGCCAAGCCCGACGCAAAACGACTGTTGTACCTGCCATAGTTGAGGCCTTGGAATGCCAGCGGCGAAAAGGTGGTCACCCGTCCGAGGAAGGCTTGCGCGCTCGGTAGGTTGCCACGTGCGGGCGCGACACCAGGGCGAATCCGAACAAGATAGTCGCTGCTCTTGGCCATCGCGAACGTAGGCGTCACATCGTACGCCCATGTGCGCGTCGCGGGGTCGTATTCGTTTTGCGGCCGATCCTCGTCGTTCGGCGCGGCGCTTGAAAGCGGCACCGGCTCGATCGTCAGATCGCTCCTTTCCTTTGTGCTCTTACGCTCAAGCTCGGCGTGCGAGCGTAAGGAATCCAGATTGAGTTCAACATTGGAAAATATCCGCCAGGTAGGCTTGAGCCCGGACGGCGCGACGTTTTGCTCCGGGTCCTGGCCGGGCAATTGTTTGATGCCGATCGGGGCGGTTGTAAACGTCCAGGCGAGATCGTGCGGGAGCGTGCGTCCGTGGAGGTCCTTGAGTCCGGCCTTGAGTCGCACGCGGACGCGTGTCGCGATCGGCCACGCAGCATCTTGCTCGAAGCCGACCATGCGCGGCGTGAGGAATCGGAAGTGCCCCGGCAGCTGCGGATCGATGACGAAATATTGCAGCAGTTTCTGCTCGTCCGGGGTGTCGATCGCCTGCAATGGGATGAGGGGCGATGAGAAGATGACGCGCACTTGGGCTAACGTCTGTGCTTCACCGGTCGGGCTGAACGCTTTGATCCAGTCGGGCGGCGCGGGTTTGGGCAGCGGCGAGACCGCCTGCAGCGCTTGCGGAGGCGCGGCCGTCTGAGCGGAATTGCATCCCGTCGCCATGAGGCCGATGGCGAACGATAAAAGCAAAAAAGCCGAGGCTCCAACCGCACGGCGCCGACGCTGCATGAC
>JALYZS010000195.1 GCA_030948745.1 Vulcanimicrobiota bacterium
TTCATGCACTGGGAGCGCGGCATTCTCACGGACAGCGGCGGCTTTCAAGTCTTTTCGCTGGCCCGGCTCTCCCGGGTCGACGAAGTCGGATACCACTTCGCATCCCACCTTGATGGGTCGGTGCACACCTTCACCGCGGAGTCTGTCGTGCAGCTGCAGGCCGCCTTAGGCAGCGACGTCGCGATGGCGCTGGATGATTGCGCGCCGGCCGGGGTGGATGAGGCCCACGCGCGCGCTTCGGCGCAGCGAACGCTGCAGTGGGCGGAGCGGGCCCGGAACGCGGCGGATTCCGGCACGCAGCTCACCTTCGCGATCGTCCAGGGCTCGACGTTCGAAGCCTTACGCCGCCAGCAGTGCCGCGATCTCGCGGCGCTGGATTTCGACGGACATGGCATCGGGGGCTTGTGGGTCGGCGAACCCAAGGCCGAGAGCCTTGCGATGGCTCGGGTGTGTTGTGAGGAGCTGCCGCCTGATAAACCACGCTACTTGATGGGCGTCGGCACCCCTGAAGACATCCTCGACTGCATGGCCGCCGGTGTGGACATGTTCGACTCGGTGTATCCGACGCGCTGCGCCCGGCATGGGCTTGCCTTGACCGCGCATGGAAAGGTCAATCTGCGCAACGCGCAGCGGGCGAAGGAATTCACGCCGCTTGACGCCGACTGCGGGTGTGACACATGCCGGTGCTTCACGCGCGCCTATATCGCGCATCTCGTGCGCGCGGGCGAATTGTTGGCGGCGCGACTCATCAGCATCCACAACATCACCTACCTCGAGCAGCTCACCGCATCGGCCCGACGCGCGATCCTCGAGGGGCGATTCGCGACATGGAGCGGACAGCAACGCGACCTCCTGCGCGAGTCGCCGGCAAAGGATAAGTAGGAAAAGCATCGGAAAGATGGGCATATCGGAAGCCGTGGTGGCGATCGATTCTGTGCATGTGCGGGCAGCGCTCGCGAAGATCCGGGGCGAGATCGCGAATATTTGCGAGCGAAGCGGCCGGCGGCCGGATGAGATCGACATCATTGCAGTCACGAAGGGCTTTGGACCGGAGGCGATCAGCGCGGCGTTCGCGGCGGGTCTCGCCGACATCGGCGAAAACTATTACCAAGAAGCGGCAGCGAAGTTCGCCCAGGCCGCATGGCCTTCCATCCCCTTCAGGAAGCATTTCATCGGACGCATCCAGCACAACAAGGCGCGTCGTATCGCCGCCATCTTCGACGTTGTGCAGACCATGCAAGACGAGAAAATCGCGATCGCGTTGGACGCGGGTGCCGCCGACGCAGGCAAGACGCTCGACGTGCTCATCCAGGCCAACGTGGCAGGGGATGAGCGGCAAGGCGTGCCGCCCGAGCAGGTCGGCGCGTTCGCCCAGACGCTGCGGCGGCTGTCGCACCTGCGACTGCGCGGGATCATGGCGATCGGGCCGAACGATCCGGCGCGCAGCGAGGACGCGTTCAATCTGGCCGCCGGCCTGTACACGACATTGCAACAAAGCGATTCGCGGATCCGTATGCTTTCCATAGGCATGAGCGGCGACATGGATGCTGCCGTGCGCGCCGGAGCGACGATGCTGCGTCTCGGGACCGCGCTGTTCGGCAGCCGGCCCGCGGCACCGGCGCTCAATCCGGCCAACGCCACCAAAGGAGAGGGATGACGAGCATGGGCATGTGGTCGAAGATCAGTAGTTTCTTACGCGTCGACGATGAGGATGATCTGGAAGAGTTCACTCCCGAGGAGTCGCCGCGCAAGAACGTCTTGCTATTTCCCGACAAAGGGGGACGCTGCCGCGGGGTCTCGATCTTCCACCCACGCCGCTTCGATCAGGTCACCGAGATCGCGGACAACCTGCGCGCCGGACGCCATATCGTGGTGAACCTCGTCGGCGCGGATCGGGCGCTGTCGCAACGGATGGTGGATTTCTTGAGCGGCGTCGTCTATACGATCGATGGCAAGATGCAACGTCTCGGCGAGGGTATCTACCTGTTCGTACCGGCCAATGTGCCCGTGAGTGCGCTCGACAGCGACGTCGCGGCCGCAGCCGCGGGCTATGAAGGCTACTAGAAGCGAGGCGTCGTGAAGATCACCCCGGTCGACATACAACACAAAGAATTCAAGAAAGCGATCCAAGGCTACGCGCGCGAGGAAGTCGATCAATTCCTCGACGAGGTCATCGCGACGCTGGAAGCAGGCATCGACGAGCGTACGCGACTTGAGAACCACGTCGCGGAGCTACAGGATAAGGTCTCTCATTTCAAAGCCATGGAGGACAGCTTGCGCAGCACGCTCGTGCTGGCGCAGCGCACCGCAGACGAACTCAAGGCATCGGCCCACAAAGAAGTCGATCTCATCAAACAGCACGCCAAGCTGGACGTCGACGACGAACTGCAAAAAGTGCGGCAACAGATCGCCGAAGCGAAGGCAGAGCTGCAGCGTCTGCTCGACCGCTCGGCGGCGGCGCGCCACGACTTACGCTCATTCTTGGACCGGCAGCTGCAGCTCGTGGACGAGGCGCAGCCCGGCATGAAGAACGCCTCGTAACAAGCGGGCGACACCTTAACGCACCCGGTAGATCCCATGCTCCAAGATCAGCTGACGCGACGCTGCCAGGGAGACTGACCGCCGGACACTCTCCAGCCCACGCACGATAAACGCGCGCACGAATGCACCGGCGCGCAGCAATCCCAGCGCCTGCGCGCTCACGATGATCATATCCCCGTTGAGGGTTCCGCCCACCAGCGCGCCGAGCGGCGTCTGGACGAGCACCGCGATCGCGCGCGCTGGTTGCGCCGCTTCGAGATTGGCGACCTCGGGAGCACCGCCGGAGACGCCGACCGTCACCGCAGTCTGCTTCAACGCAGGTCGGGCTCTGCGAGCCGGGTTCGCAAGGTGTTGATCGCGCGTCCGTGGATCTGCGATACGCGCTGCTTGCTGATGCCGAGTCGCCCGCCGATCGACCGGAACGTGTTTTCGCCGCTATAGAACTCGGCGATGATCATTTGCTCGCGCTCCGGCAAGGTGCGCACTGCGCGCGTGACCGCCGCGTGGACGGATTGCTGCACGATGCGCTGCGCCGGGTCGACGTCATCCGCCGCGACGCGATCGCCCAAGGTCGCCGACTGGTCCGTCGGTTGCAAAGGGGCGTCGAGCGAGATCGGCACCGCCCGGCGCAAGGCGAGCAAAACCGCGTCCAGTTTGGAGCCCGACAGACCCGCGCCGGCGGCCGCGATCGCGTCGCTGGGAGCAGCACCTTTATGTTGCGCGATGCGCCAGCGTGCCGCGTCGAGGTTGCGCGCATCGCGGCGTACGCGTTCCGGGATGACGTCCATGCGACGCAAGCCGTTGAGCATCGCGCCGCGGACGATGCGTGATGCCCAGATCTCAAACGTGATCCCGTGCGTCGGGTCGTATCGATCGACCGCGCGCAGGAGGCCCACGCAACCGTCGCCGATGAGATCGTCGGCCGTGAAGTGCGTCGGCAAACGTCGCAGCACGGCGGCAGCGAGGCGCCGGACGAGCGGCATGGCCGCCTCGCACACGCGCTCGCGTTCAAGCGGACTGCGCGTAGCGGCGAAAGCGCGGGCGCATTGCTCGAGTGGGCTATCCGCTGCGGCGATCATGACGGCTGCGCGCTCGAAAGCGTCGCAGCCAGGCGGGCTGCTAGCCCGAAGCCACCCGCGTCTGCAAGCGCACATGCAAATACTTCGCCGAGCAGCCCGTCGACCAGCTCGCCGCCGGC
>JALYZS010000207.1 GCA_030948745.1 Vulcanimicrobiota bacterium
GCCGCGAGCGCTCAGCCTGCCGAACACTCCTTTGCAGTGCAAGCCATGTGCGGCTTCTATTGCAGCCGCGCCAAGGTGGCACGACAAGGGCTTGACGATGACGCGCGCGTGATCGCCCAGGCGGTCGGTGTCGATCTCGCAGGCGGCGGCTGGTCGCCGGCCACGAACCCGCTGCTCGCACCGTTGCTGAGGCTTTATCGGGCTATGACCCGCGTTTGAGCGTGTGTGGTATAATCGTCCAGCCGAGCGCGCTGGACGGCCGCGGGTCCGAGGAATCGGACCTGAGGAAAGTCCGGGCTCCATCGGGCAAGGGTGCCAGCTAACGGCTGGTCGGGGAAACTCGAAGGAAAGTGCCACAGAAACAAACCGCCGCGCCGTCGGGTGCGGTAAGGGTGAAATGGTGCGGTAAGAGCGCACCGGCGGACGTCGAAAGACGCCGGCCGGGTAAACCCCACCCGGAGCAAGACAGTTGAGATCGCCGCGCGCTGCGCGGTGCAGGCGGCCCGCCTGATCTCACAGCACGTCGCACGAGGCGTCTGGTGACAGACGCCCATAGAGAGATGGTCGTCGCCGCCACGGGCGGTACAGAACCCGGCTTACAGGCGCGCCTCGGCACTATCGCGTGAAACTCCCATCGCACGCACGGCGCAACCAGTCATTTTGGGATGCGTACAGCGACGAGTACCAGCATGCGCATGGCCGCCAGTTGGATTGGCGCTCACAACTCGGCTGGGGCGTTTGGGATATTCCCGAAACGAGCCTGCGGGTGCTCGGCGACGTCGCGGGCTTGGACGTGCTGGAACTCGGCTGCGGCGCCGCGCAGTGGTCGATCGGTCTCGCCCTGCAGGGCGCGCGTCCGGTCGCTTTGGACCTGTCCGAGCGTCAACTCGCCGCGGCGCGCACGCTTATGAAGGACGCCGGTTGTGATTTCCCGCTCGTCCACGCAAGCGCCGAGCACGTGCCGCTGCCTGACGCGTCCTTTGACATCGTCTTCTGCGACCATGGCGCGATGACGTTCGCCGATCCGTTTGCGACCGTGCCCGAGGCGAGCAGGCTGCTACGCGCCGGCGGGCTATTCGCATTCAATATCGGATCGCAGCTGCGCGAATTGTGCTGGGACCAAAAGCGCGACGCCGTCGACCCGCAATTGCGGCACGATTATTTCGGGATGCATCGCTTGGACGACGGCGAGACCGTCGTCTTCCAACTACCCTATGGCGAGTGGCTGCGTCTGTTCCGGCGCCACGGCCTCATCCTCGAGGACCTCATCGAGCTGCAACCGGCCGCCGATGCCGTGACGACCTACGAGGGCTTTGTGCCGTTGGATTGGGCGCGGCGCTGGCCGGCGGAGAACATCTGGAAACTACGCAAGGAAGGCGCGCCCTCGGGGCCGCGCTAGAACAGTCAGGGGCGCCGGCGCGACAGCGACTTGCGTGCCGGGAAGCCTTCATCCATGCGATGCCAAAAAGCGATCGACGGTTCATCGAACTTCCAGCACAGGTTGACGAGCTGGCCCGCGCGCAAGGCGGGAAAGTCCAGCAATCCTAGGTCGAGGTCTTTCACGACACAGCCGTAGGCTTCGATGCCACCGACCAACTCGGCGACCCGTGCGTGCAAGTCGCGCGCGTGGTTGGCCAGGGTGGAGGCCCGCCCGGCGGCGTGCCCCTCGGGCTGCATGCGCGCCGCCGCCTCGACCTCAAGCAGACCGATCGCGAAATCGCGGCGCGACCGCAGCAGCTCTTCGAGCAGTGGGCGCAGGCGCGGCAGCAGCGCATTAGCCTCTTCCAAGCGGAAGATCTTCATATGCGTGCAGGCTTCGGCGGCGGGGTCGCACAGCCTCGTGCGCTAATACTGCAGGTGTGGATCCATTGAGAGTTGAGCCGGCGCAAAGCGTCTCGATCAAGCCTGCGGCGGCCAGGGGGGTCCACTTCGTCATCGTCACCGGCATGTCGGGTGCGGGAAAGAGCCAGGCGGCGAAATGCCTGGAAGATCTGGGCTACTTCTGCGTCGACAACC
>JALYZS010000235.1 GCA_030948745.1 Vulcanimicrobiota bacterium
TCGAGATCTCCCAGCCGGCGGATATCCAGATCGAAAGCACGGCGCCGGTGATAAGACCGCTCAAGCCTGGCGCTCCCAACGTGAGCCCGATGGGCATGTGACCGCTCGCCGGCGTGCCCGCAAACGGATGGAAAAACGCAAGCGCAGCGAGCACACCGATCGCGGCGAGCTCGAAATACAGAAATGCGGCGGAGAGCTTGGCCGTGGGGCGCGCACCGATGATGAGGAAATAGACTGAGAACGCGATCCAGAATGTGCCCACCACGCCGAGTGCGACCGGCGATGTCGCCAAGCGCGGCAGCGCGAAATTGAGCGTGTACACGGCGCTCGGTAATGCGGTCGCGATGGTGCCGAAGTAATACGCGAGGATGACGAGCATCGCCGTGAACCAGCCGACGCGGTTGCCGAACGCCATCCGCGCCCAGCTGTATGCGGCGCCGGCTGAAGGATGCGACGCCGAAAGACGCATGAAGCCGACGGCGATCAGCGCAATCGGCACCGTCGAGACGATCATCGCGAGCGGTGCCCCTAAGCCTGCGACCGCCACGACCAAGCCCATGACCGCCGCGAGCGAATACGCGGGCGCCATGCTGGACGAAGACAGCACGAACAGATCGAGCAGCGAGAGCGATCGCAGCAAACGGCGCGGCGCAGCGCTCCCCAGCGACGGCGCCTTCGGTGCGTCCACCCTAGATCATCCGCGCGCGGCTTGCCATGCGAGCAACAGGGCGGCCAGCGAAGCGCGGTGGGCGACCGCCTCGCGGTCCCCGGGGATCTGGCGGCGTTGCACTTCGACGTCGCCGGAACGATTCGCCAGGCCGATGTAGACCAGGCCGACGGGCTTCGCTGCGCTGCCGCCGTCGGGTCCGGCGACGCCGGTCGTGGACAAACCGAGCGTCGCATGGAACTTCGCCCGTGCGCCCAACGCCATCGCGACGGCGACCTCCTCGCTCACCGCACCATGGCGCTCGATGAGCTCGGGGGCGACATCGAGCAGATCGGTCTTCGATCCGTCGCTGTATGACACCACGCCGCCGTGGTAATATGCCGACGAACCCGGCGCGGATGTCAGCATCGAACCGACGATGCCCCCCGTGCACGACTCCGCTGTCGCAAGACTCCAGCCGCGCTCGCGCAAGCGCGCGCCCAGCGCCTCGGGCAAACTGCGACCGTCGGCAGAAAAGACGTGATCGCCGAGCCGTTGGCGTACGACCGGCTCCAAACGCTCGATGAGCGCGACCGCCGCGTCGCGCGTCTCGGCTTTGGCAGTGAGCTTGACGTCCACTTGTCCTAAGTGGGCGAGCACGGCGATGCTGGGATTTGCAGACGTGCGGAACAGATCTTCGATGCGCCGGTCGATCTCAGATTCGGCGACCCCGACCGTGCGCAGCACGCGCGTGACGATGGTCGAGCGTAAGCCGAAGTGCGCGCGCAACAGTGGTAGGACGTGCTCGCGCAGCATCGGTTCCATCTCCCGAGGCGGCCCCGGCATGGCGATCACGAGCTTACCCTTTTGATGCAGCGCGAATCCGGGTGCAGTGCCATGCGGGTTGGCCAGGACCGTCGCGCCGCGCGGCAGGAGCGCTTGGCGCGCGTTGTTGTCTGACATCGTGCGTCCGACCCGAGCGAACCACTCGCGCAGCTTCGCCAGCGCCTGCGCATCGGTTTCCAGCGCACAGCCGGTCGCCTTCGCCACCGCCTCGCGCGTCAGGTCGTCCACCGTGGGGCCCAGACCCCCCGCGCAGATGACCGCATCGCTGCGCCGCATCGCTTCCCCGATCGCAGCCGCGAGGCGCTCTTCGTTGTCTCCCACGGATGTCTCACGGAAGACGTCGACGCCGACCTCCGCCAGCGCCGCCGCGATCTTCGCCGTGTTCGTGTCGACGAGCTGCCCGAGCAGCAGTTCCGTGCCGATCGTGATGATCTCGGCTGATGCCACCCTCAGGCGCCGGCCGCAGCGCGCTTGGGCTCGAGCAGCTCGACCGGGATGCCGTTGGGATCTTCCACGAAGGCGATCGCGCGCGTGCCGCCGGGTGATTTCTTCGGACCTTTGATGACCTTCACGCCTTGCGCTGTGAGCCGGTCGCAGATCTGCCCGAGATCGCCCTCCACTTCAAGCGCCAAATGCTCGTAACGATTGCCGAGCTCGTAGGGCGGATGTTCCTCGAGATCGTAGACGAGTTCGATGTACGCTTCCCAATCGCGACCGACGAACGCCATGTCGGCATTGCCTTCGAAGTGCTGCCGGTCGAGCAGTCGCAGGCCGAGTTTCTGCGTGTAGAACTCGATCGATGCGTCCATGTCGTTGACGAAGATGGAGGTATGCAGATAGCGGCTGATGACACGACCTCCTAACGTTTGCGCTTGAGCCGTTTTTTTGGTGCCGCGAGCACCGAGAGCTCCCAACGATAGCCATCGGGATCCCGGAACCACAGACCGATGTTCTTCGAGCCTTCGCCTTCCGGGCCGATCTCGTGCCCCGGATCTTCAAGATCGACCCGCTTGCGCCGCAGCTCTTTTAACGCCTGCTCGAGTGCGCGCTTGCTGAGCAGATGAAAGGAGACGTGGTCGATCACTTCGGGCCGCGGCGTGCCCTTGTGCAGCACGATGTCGACGTCCTCGCTCCCGAGCACGATGCCGCCGGGAAACGAAAAGCGCTTCTTCACGTTGAGGGTGGCCATCCACCACTTCGCACTTTTCTTCGGGTCGCGCACGGCGATGCCGAAATGACCGATACTGCCGAGCTTGAGGGCCAATTGCGTCTCCTGAAGTCTTAGTAGTCGACTGGCCGCAAGTAAAATTCGTTGATAGCGGTGGCCGAGACGACCGCGGTCGTGGGCAAATGCCGTTTCCAGTGCGTTGCGTTCACCTTCTGCTGCACCAGGTGTACGTCGCGTTCGTCGAAGCCGCGCGCCAGCATGTCCTTCAGGCTATACCCGGTGAGCAGCTGGTGTAAAATGCGGTCTGCCTTTTCGTAGCTGATGCCCAGGTCGTCCTCGTCGGTCTGGCCGCGGATGAGATCGGCTGTCGCGGGCTTATCGACGATCACCTTCGGCACGCCCAAATGGCGGGCGAGCTGCCAGACCTGCGTCTTGAACAGATCGCCCAGCGGATTGATCGGCGGCGAGTCGTCTGCGTGCCAGGTGAAATATCCCAGCAGCCGCTCGGACTTGTTCCCCGTGCCCACGGGCAAGCCGTTGAGTTTGGCGGATTGATCGAACAGCACGGTCGTGCGCATGCGCGCCATGACGTTGCCGCGGCGCGTTGGACTGGCGTCCGGCTCGGTCTTCAGGTAGCCGTCGACGGCCGCGCTGATATCGACGACGAGATCGCGGATCCCGGTCGCGCGAATGACCAGACCGCCATGCGCAAAGCTCTGCTCGCTCGAGGTTCGATACGGCATGCGCACGCCGAGCACCGACTGCGGACCGAGCGCTTTGCTGCACAGGTAGGCGACCACGGCCGAATCGACACCGCCCGAGATGCCGACAACGGCGGAACGCATGCCGCGCCGCCGCACGATCTCTTCGTACAGGAACGCGATGAGCCAACGTTGTGCTAATGCCGGATCAAGGTGCAGTCCTGTGCCGGCGACGGTCGGCCCATGGATGATCGGAATCGTGCACTCGGCAGCCATCAGCGTCGGCTGGGCTTGCCCTTCCCGGGCCGGCGTTCCACTTCGTCAGCGAACATGACGCTGAACTCCGCCAGGTTGGCTTCGAGATCGCCGAGCGCAGGCAATGCGCCCCGCGCGACGTTGACGTCGTGCAAGGAGATCGTGCTGCGCACGATCGCGGTCCCGTCGAACGGCGCCTCGATGCGCAGATCGCCGAACGGGCCCATCACCTTGGAAGCGCCGGTGAAACCCTTGCCGCCTTCAAAACCGACCAGGCCGGCGTAGGCGATGAAGATACCATGCTCGGCGGCCGCGACGCGCGTGATGTCACGCCACAGGCGCACGTTTGCGGGCTCCGTGTCTTGCAGACCGCGGCCGGGCGAGGCGCTCGGGATGTAAAGGATCTGCGCGCCGCGCAGCGCGGCGATCGCCACCGAGAGCGCGTGGCACGCATCCTCGCAGATGAGGATCGCGGCCCGCCCGTGCGGCGTGTCGAACGCCTGCACGCCGCGGCCGCGCGACACGAACCGTTCTTCATCGAAGATGCCGTACGTGGGGAGGAATAACTTGCGGTGCACGTGGCGCAGCTGCGTGTGCTCGCCGATGGTCGCGTAGAGAGCGCTGTTGTACAGCTTGCCGTGGTCATCTTCGTAGAATCCGAGCACGATGTCGAACGAGCGGCGCTTTTTGACGCCGCTCTTGCGCGCGAGCGCGTCAAGTTTGCGCACGACCGCTTGGGCGGGCAGCGCGACCTCTTGCACGCCGCCCTCCACGAAATAGCCTGACAGGCAGGTCTCGGGGAACACGATCACGTCGGGAAAGCCCTCGCTGTCGTGCTGCAGTGCCCCGAAGACCTGCTCGATGCGCTCGAAATTGGCTGCGACGTCCCCCTTGCGCGGCGCGAACTGCACGAGCGCAAGCGCAACCGTGTCGCGTTTTTCCGCCGCGCGCGCGCCATTCGCGCTGGAGCGGGCAAGCAAGCCGAGCGGCTGCACGCTCAGACGCTTGGCAGGCGGAGTTTTGCGGGATCGTTTCTTCATCGTGGCGGTCACCTTCGTAGCGCGAATGGTTATCCCCATGGTGAGCAATCGGTGGATGGAATCGGCGCAGAATCGCGCAAATGGCCAATGGATGGGCTTTTGCCGTTGAACGAACTGGCGTTCGAAATTTTTGTTGCAACCACCGTCGCAGCGCTATATAATGTGTGGAAACCCCTATCTGACCACTATGGCTAGGGGTAGTTGACCTACCGACGAACATACGTGTGATAGGGACTGACTCCTGTTTTTGGCCACGGAAAGGGCTTTAGAGAAAAGATGAAGATTGAGCGCCGCTTTAGCAAACCCGGCATAGACCCGCTCGATGAAGTGCGGTGGGAGCGGCGCGAATCGGTGATCCGCGAGCCCGACGGAACAGTCGTCTTCGAGATGCGCGATCTTGACGTTCCGGCTGATTGGTCGCAAGTCGCGACCGACATCATGG
>JALYZS010000264.1 GCA_030948745.1 Vulcanimicrobiota bacterium
CATCACTATAAGAGCACTCGACGACGATCTCGTGGGCTGATCCGGCGTGTTCGACCGCATTGTTGCACGCCTCACCGACCGCGAGCCGGATGTCCTCAGCGACTGGCCGGTAGAACCCGCACATCACCGCGAACTCAGCGGCCGCACTGCGCGCTCGTGCGACGCAGTCCGCATTCGGCTGGAAGGTCCACCGGCTCTGTTCGCTATTCATATCAAGCACGTACCCCGGACGGTCGAAGGGAAACGCTGCAGAGGGGTTATTCCACGCCGACTATGACGTGCAACGCAAGCGTAGACACCGGTCTGCGGGGGGCCGGGCCTGGGCGAAATCGTACGGCGGGGCTACGTCCAGCTATTGACCTTGAGATGGAGTTTCTCACGGATGAGCGCCATGAGGCTCTCATACGGCTCGTTCACCGAGCACGGAAAACACACGGCATGACCCAGAACACGAAATGTTCCATCGCAGGTGGACTGACAGCAAATGCACAGCATCGATTCATATGACTGCTGCCGAGTGATTTCTGTTACAGCGGCTTTTGGCAGGCTGCTGCGCCCCGACAGCCTGATCGAGCATGCCGATGCCGCCGCGTAACGCCAGAACCTCCGATCGACGCAGCCCACTTCTCAAAAAGCAGCGGCGGCGGTCACTTCACCTTCTATAGCCCGCAGATCCGGGTGCAGTCGCTTACGGCGACGGAGCCGGAGACGGCGTCTCTTTTGTGAATCCCGGCGGGATGTTGAAGAGGTTGGCATCGCGTGCGCCGAGCTGGCGCACGTTACCGCGCTCTATGAGGCTTTGAAAACCGCCGCTCACCTGCCCCTGCGACGTGTTGGCGCTACCGCCGAGTCCGAGCAACATCCACATCGATAGGCGGCCCGACGGCATTTGCCCGCCGCCTGACTTGTGCATGGCGACCGTCGGCTTGCAGCCCCAGGGCACGCCGCTGAGCTCGGGTGGCCGCTGGGCGCTCATGGCCATCGACGGCTTGCCGGTCATCCCTGCGCCGGGTTCAGGATAGTTCGACACGTACTGCGTGACCGATGTCTGGAAGCTGCCATCCTTGCACGATCCAGTCGACTTCGTCAGGGTGGCCTTGAAGGTCAGGGCATAGCCTTGCGTGGCGACGTTCTCGATGGTCTTTTGCCCCAGGTTCGTCTCGGAGACCGTGACATCGAGTTTGCCGCTGCCCGGTTGCGGTGAGGGAGGCGGAGTGCCGGCCGTGCCCTGCGGTGCGCTCGGAAGGACCATCGTTTGCGGCGGTCCGCTCGTCGTGTCGACGATGCGGTACGTCTTCGCGGCGAGTTTCAGATAGATGATCTGGCGCTGGTCGGGCTTGGAGATGACGGCCGTCTGTGCGCCCGGATCGTCGGTGCGGCGCCACTTACCGAGGTAATATTCGGTCGACGGGATGCCGTTCTTCATCAGGTCGACGGTGCTCTTCCCCACGTTGACCGCGTTTTTGATCATGCTGAAGAAGCCGTGTTGTTGGCTCATGCTGTTCGTGGCGGCCGCCTGTCGCTGTGCCGCGGCGATCGCCGCTTGCCAATCCGGCGCGAACGTGCCTGGCTGCGGACGGTCGTCTTTGCCGACGAGCTTCGTCACTTCGTCGAATTGGATCCCGCTGTCGGCTGCGGGCGCGGGCCGCGCGCCAACGAAGAGCACGGCCGCCATCAACGCGACGAGTGCGAGCGCGACGCTCGCGCGCCGCCTGCGGCTTGAAGTGTCCTGGACTGTCATGCGCGCCTCCAACACAGAGCGGTGCAGTAGCGGGGTGGTTCCGGCCGAGCTATCCGATGCCCTCGAGACGGGACTTCACATTTTCTGCGCTCTTGACGATCATATCGTTGAGAAATTTGGCAAAACCTTTTTCCATGAGCGCTGCGAACCCGCGCGCTTTCGTGTCCACCCGGTAGGCCAACCGGGTGCCCGCACCGTCGTCGGTGGCACGCAATCGCAGCACGCCGTGCGGCCGCAACGGACCGGCGGTGACTTCGAACTCGATGCGCTCGTTGGGCACGACCTCGGTCACCTCATACGTAGCCGACCCTTGCCCCATCGGCGTCTTCGCAACCTCGCGAAAGGTGGCCCCGCGCAGAGCCGCGCCGGGCGAAAGCCGCTCGACGCTGACCACGCCTTCGCGCCACGCGGTCGCGTTGCGCTGGTCTTCCAAGTACGCGAACACCTCGGCGATAGGCCGCCGGATCACGACCTCGTGCTCCACGATCATGTATGGGGCGAGTTCTTCCATGCGCAGGCGCCGGTCCTGGGAGACCGAAACGTCGCTGCCTGCTTGCTCGGAAGAGGTGACGTGGCAACGCTCGGGGCTAATTTCGAACGCGAGATCAAGGAGCAGCCCGGCGTCTGGGAGCGCCTGGCCGGGTCGGATAAAGCGCACGAGCTCGCTGCCGCGTTGCAGGACGACATCGTGCTCGTCGGCAGCGGCAGCTCTTTGTGCGTCGCAGAGCTGGGCGCGCTCGCGCTGCGCCGCCGCGGCATTCGCGCGCAGGCCATCGCCGCGACGGAAGCTCGGCTGGATCACTGCGCCTACGAGGATAAGACGGTCCTGGCCGTGTCGCAGAGCGGCGCCTCGAGCGATCTTTTCGAAGCATTGGCGCTGCTGCGGCCGAGCCGCCTCATCGCCGTCACCAACAGCCGCTCGTCCGAGCTGGCGGCGAGGGCGCACTGTGCCATCGATGTTGGTGCCGGGCCCGAGCTCGCGGTGCCGGCGAGCAAAAGCGTCACGGCGAGCGTGGCGCTCTTGCTCTGGTCGGCCTCCATCCTCGGCGCCCACCCGGATCGCGATGCGAGCACGCTGCGTGATACCGCGGCAAGCGTGCGCGAATGGTTCGGCGGCATGGGTGCGACTGTTGGCGTCGCGCAGGCGATCGCGGCGCGGCCCAACGTCGCCGTGCTCGGGTCAGACTATGGATTGCCCGTGGCACGCGAAACCGCGCTCAAGCTGAAAGAGGCGAGCTACCTGCATGCCGAGGCATTCGCGGCGGGGGAGTTCCGGCACGGCAGCGTAGCGATGGTGGATGCCTCGTTCAGCGTCATCGGTTTGGTGGATCGCGATGCGCTTGCGATCGTCTCGCGTCCGCTGCGCGAATTGCAGGCCTCAGGCGCACTGCGCGTGGTGATCGGGACGTGCGACGTCGAGGCGGCGGAGCGGCTGGGTCCAGCCGTCGATGAGTCGTTCAACACCCTGGCCTGGCTCGTCACGGCGCAGTTGATCAGCCTGCATGCGGCGCGAGCGCGCGCGATCGAGTGCGACGCTCCGCGCGGCTTGCGCAAATCCCTGGTGGCGGAGTGAGCATCCCCGGCCACCCATCCCTCGAGGAGGTCGCCGCGCCGCAGCTGCTGGCCCGCGATGCGGGCCTGGTGCGCGGCGTCGGTTTGCGCGCCGCGATCGCGATCAATGCGATATCGATGATCGGGATCGGACCGCTCATCACGATTCCGCTCGTGCTCGGCGCCTTGCACGGCCCGCTCTCATTGGTCGGTTGGATCCTCGGCGCGTTGCTCGCGTTATGCGATGGTTTGGTTTGGGCGGAGCTTGGGTCGCTCTTCCCGGGTTCGGGCGGCACGTATGGGTACTTGCGCGAGATATTCGGGCGCGCCGGCCCCGGACGGATGCTGGCGTTCTTGTTCGTCTGGCAGACGATCTTCGTGGCGCCGCTCAATCAAGCGACCGGCTACATCGGCTTCGCGAATTACACCGGCTATCTGTTTCCCAAGCTCGCCTCGTCTGAATGGGGCATCAAATTTCTCGCCATCGGCGTCGGCGTCGTCACGCTGCTGTCGCTCTATCGCGGGATCAAAACGATCTCGCGCATCGGCATCATGCTCGCGCTCGCTTCGCTGTTCACGCTGCTGTGCGTTATCGTCGCTTCTTACAGCCATTTCTCCCTGGTCCAAGCGTTCACGTGGCCCGCGCACGACTCTCTCTGGTCGGGCCTGTGGGCGGGCTTGGGCCAGGGCCTCATCATCGCGATGTACGACTACTTGGGATACAACCAATCCAGCTGCATCGGCGGCGAGATCATCGATCCTGCGCGCAACATACCGCGCTCCATCTTGATCTCGATCGTGCTCGTGGCGCTGTTGTACATCTCGATGCAGCTCGGCGTGCTGGGCGCGATCAGGTGGCAGGACCTCATTCCGCTCGCGGATGGGTCATTGCCCCCGCTTGGCCAGCACGTGGCCTCGATCGTCGTGGAGCACGCCTTCGGCGTCGTCGCCGCGATCATCGTCACAGGGCTGATCCTCGTGACCGCTTTCGCGTCGGTCTACGGCAATCTGCTGGGCTACTCGCGCGTGCCGTTCGCCGCCGCGGCTGACGGCGTGTTCCTTCGTCCCTTCGCTCATCTCCACAAGGATCATCGCTTTCCCGACGTCTCGCTCGTCGTCATGGGTTTGCTCGCGCTGGTGGCGTGCCTGTTCTCACTCAGCGACGTCATCAACGCGCTCACGACCGGGATCGTCCTCATCCAGTCCATCGCCCAGGTGATTGCCCTATTCGTGCTGCGCGCGCGCGGCACAGTCGCGCCTTATCGGATGTGGCTCTTCCCGGTGCCGGCCCTCATCGCGTTACTGCTGTGGATCTACGTGTTCTACAGCGCCGGTTTCAAAGCGATCGTCTTCGGCGTGGTGAGTCTGCTCACGGGGCTGTTGGTCTTCTTGGTCCGCGCCTCGCGAAGCCGCGACTGGCCATTCGCTCCGAACGTATCCTCAGCCGGCTAAAAGGGCGTCCGGCGATGATGGCTAAACCCCGGATTTCGTTGCATCGTTGGCGGGAGGCAGCTATGATGTCGGCCCAACGCAGGAATTGCTTCGCTTTACGGTTGGCTTTCGCGGCGCTGTTGGCTGCTGCGCTGCTTGCGTCGCTTGCAACCCCTTCGTTCGCCGCTGGCGGCGTCATCGGGACCCTGCGCGGCAGCGTCGTTGACCTCCAAAGCAACGCTCCGATCGGAGGAGTTCTGATCGCAGCCGTGTCGGGATCGGGATCGTTTCGCACCACGACCGACCCGAAGGGGTTCTTCGCGCTGCTGCAGCTGCCGACCGACACCTACACCGTCACCGCGGCGAAGAACGGTTACTCGACGCAAGTCATCCAGGGTGTGACGGTGCTCGGCGATCAGTCGCAAAGCGTCGGCGTCGTCAAGCTGCAGTCCGCACCCAAGACGATCGGCCAGGTCCGCATCGTCGCGCGCGGCGCGGCATCGGCGTTCCAACCCAGCCAGACCGTCGACGAGACCACCTTCGTCGGGCGTCGCGTGGACCAAGCGCTGGGCGAAAAGGGCTCGACCGACTTCAACAAACTTGTGTTGTCCGCCCCAGGCGTCATCCAAAATGCCGAAGGCTCGTCCA
Organism: Vulcanimicrobiota bacterium; assembly: GCA_030948745.1. Classification (GTDB taxonomy): domain Bacteria; phylum Vulcanimicrobiota; class Vulcanimicrobiia; order Eremiobacterales; family Eremiobacteraceae; genus JALYZS01. Next base: position 5,372 of record JALYZS010000264.1, read on the forward strand.
CGCTGAACGCCTTCTCGATCCGCGGCTCCGCGAGCGTCGAGATCGGCTATCAATTCGACGGCGTCGACTTCCGCGGAAACTTCTTCGACGAAAATCCCAACGCAGGCTATCTCAATGGCATCGGCGGCGGCCGCGGAGCGCTGCAGGTCGTCAGCGGCGCAGGCGACGCGACCCAGGGTGGCATCGGCGCCGGCGTCGTGAACATCATCCCCGGCCGCGGCTCGTACAAGGGCGACGGCTTCGTGAGCTTCGATCTCACCTCACCTTGGTATGACCACGGTTTCGCGTTTCAGTACGGCACCGGAACCAAAGACGGGCGCATATCGGATTTCTTCTCCGTGCGATCCGATCGCTCGGCGCCACAGGTCGCGCCCTATGGACGCGATGCCTCCGACGCAGGGCTGTTCCACGGGACCTCGTTGTCCTACGACGACGACCTCGTCAACAATTTCTACCTGCGCTTCGGACGCGATCAGAACCAAGAACTGCAGGTCCTCACGAGCTGGTGGGATCACCGTGCCTGGGCGAATTACGGGGGCTTGCAAGGCTCGAACTACTATCCTTACGATCCGTTCTCATACCAGCAGTATCAGACCGACGGCAATGGCGCCTCGATGTGGGGCGTCTCGCCCAACCCGCCCGCCGGCGTCGATCCCCAGCTGGCTTGGTACCAAAGCGTGATCCCCTACGTCGCCGGGGTCCCGACGACGCAGCAGCCCGTGACACAGCCCGAACAGATCCTGTATGGTCCGAACAATTTCCTCAAGATCGGGTACACGCGCACGCTTAACGCGACCACCGCGCTCAACGCGTTCTTCTATAATTGGGGCGGACTGGTCTCGAACAACATCACCGCCACAGGTGGCGGAAATTCGCAAACGCTCACGACCGGCGCGTTCTTCGCCGGCTACAACAATGTGGGTGGACGACGCGTCGGCTATCAGGCCCAGCTCACAAAGCAGCTCGGGCAAATCCACACGCTGACGCTCGTCGGCAAGTTCGAGAACGGATTTCCGTATTGGAATCAACCGTACTATGCCAACACGTGGGTTGGATTCACGAGCGGACGCGGCCAAGACCAAAACAATGGCGTCATCCCTGCGCCGCCCGCCTTTTGTCCGAGTATTCAGCAGTGCGTCAACGGTCCGCGCGTCGAAGACTGGTTCCTCCCCCAGACGCCGGGGCTGCCGGTAACGCTACCCACCGGTTCGAACCCCTGCATCGGACCCGCGATTGACAATGGCTTTTCACCCACGGCGGGCACGGCTCTTGGCTGCTACATCTACTCTTGGATGCTGGCGAACGGGAAATGGAATGGTAAACTGCCATCCATCCCGCTCACCGGCTTCACCTATGCAGGCACCGACTTCCAGCAGTACGGCATCGGCATACGTGACCAGTGGACGCCAAATAGCCAGCTCCATATCGACTACGGCTTCCGCTTGGACGGCCAGCATTTGCGGTGGGGGCCAAACCTCTTCAGCAAAGACCTGGGCAATCCGTCGGACGTCGGCCTTGGCTATGCGAGCATCGGCAATGATTATCTGCGCCCGCAGCTCATCGAACCGCGTGTGGCCATCGACTATATCGTGAATCCTAACAACAGCGTGCGCTTCAGCTATGGACGGTCCGTCAGCTTTTACTTCGCACAGACCGCGGGGACGCCGACGACCGGCATCATGGACCCGCTGCTGTATCAGATCCCGGCCAAGGATAACGGCTCGCCTCTCGGGCCCGCGTGCGGCAGCGGCTGGCATGGATCGGGCACCAATGGCAACGGCATGTATTCCCAAAATCCGGACGTGCCGTTCTCCGGCGGCCAGGTGCTTGGCAACAACGTGCCAGGCTGGTATTTCCCTTGCCCCAACTATGCCTCGTCGGTGTATTGGCTGTTCGATCAGACCTTCGCCGCGCCGGACATCGGCGGCGGGTTCCCGGCGACGTACAACAATTATGATCTGGCGTGGGAGCATCAGTTCCGCAATGGCTGGGGCACAAAGCTCACGAGCTATTGGCGGCGCGGTTTCAACACCTACCAGGTGACGCTGCTCAACAACGGGCCACCCGATCCTGTGACCGGCGCGCAAAACTCGGGCTCGTTCCAAGTGCGCGAAACCGGCATACAAAAGACCTTCGGGCTGGAGTTCTACCTCACCACGCCCGACAAGCCGGCGGGTTGGAGCGGTTTCCTCACGATGAATTATGTCAACGAGTTGACGAACACGCCGCCTGTGTCGGGCGCGGATAGCCTGCCGACGGTCTCACAATTCTTATACCAGACGAATACCTTGTTCCATCAGAGCTACTTGCCGCCGTTCTCAGCGCGCAGCGGCGTCGAGTACCGTACGCGCAGTGGCTGGCGACTCAACCCGATTTTTTCCTTGGACGGCGGCATACCGTTCGGCGTCGGCAAGGATGCGATCGGCTTCATCAATGGCGTGCTCTACCATCTGCCTACCAGCAACATCGGCATCGCCACGCCGTATGCCGGCCCGGGGAATCCGAACCAGGCGATCAACGCCACCTGTTACGTCGACCCGGCGTTTCCGGGCAGCTACCTCCATCCGCGTGACTTCGCGTGCCGCGGATATGACGAGCCGGCATTGGCCGGGCAGAAATATACACGTCCGCGTCTCTACACCGACTTGAACTTGCAGTTCGAGCACAACCGGGAAACGTTTGGCGTGTATGTCGCCAACCTGTTCGATAACTACCGGTCTGAGCCGGGCGTCAACCAGTCCTGGCAGCCGGTGGCGAACGGTCAGGGCGGATTGCAGACCGGACAATTCGCCGGCGCGTATCCGCTCAACCCGGATGGATCGCCCAACGCATTCTACTACAACGGCGCGCGCGACGTCAGCCGCTACGATGAGTATTGGCTGCCCTTCAATCGCGCGTATGTGCCCGGCATCAGCTACCGCTTCTACGCGCAGTTCAAGCTGTGAGCGCAGCAAGCGTGAGAGCGATTGCGGCGCTTGGCCTGGCGCTGGGATTGGCCGCCTGCTCGGCCGGCGCCACGGGCGCGCCGAACGTCAACCAGAACAACCCGCACGATCCTAATTTCAGCGCCTTGCAGCTGGCGGTCGGCACGGCGAACATCTATGGCAACGGGAACCCTGCCCTCAACATTGTCTCGACGCTGCGCCAGCCCAACGGCACATCGGCGACCGGTGTCAACACGCCGACGTTGTCGGGACCGTTTACGCTCACCGTCGCCGCCCAGCCTGGCGGCGGCACATTCTCCGATCTTTATCAGACCGTACTTGGAGCGCCGACAGTCCCCACCCCGCCAGGACCAAGTCTCTCCGAGACGACCGGAGCGCCCGTCATCTCTGGCACATCGCAGACCGTCCACCCCGGCACGCCATTTTGTGACACGAGCGCCGGCGTGCCCGGTTTCAAAACGTGTCTGCCGAACATTCCGCCGAACGTGACCTCCTTGGGTCAAAGCGGCGGCGTCTTCGCAAGCGGCATTGCTCCCTACAATCATTCAGGCCCGAACTCGTACAGTTACCAGCCGTATGCGCAGCCGCTCTACGCCGGGGGCGTCGGCACACCCACAGCCGACGGGGTGATGCAGTTCATACCGTGGGGCGGCCCTCCGGCATTTGATCCCGACGTCAATGGCATGGGGACGCGCGACGGCATCTACCCGCTACCAGGCACAGACTCGTTTGGTGATCCTTATTTCCTGGGCGTCGCAGAGGGCATCACCACCTTTGAATACGTGCGCCCGCAAATCGGCGCGTATGCCCTGGCGACGCAGATCGGCACCGTTGGCAGCGGCGGCGCTTTCAATATAACGACCGTGAGCGCAAGCGCGACGTTGTCATCGCTGGCGCTGTTGCCGGCGCTGGCCACGCCTGTGGTGACGCCGGATGCAAGCGGCGATGGGGGCGCCACCTTCACCGCGGCATTGCCGGCCGGCGTGAGTGAAGCACTCGTCCAGATCGTCGACTATGGTCCCAACGCGGGACCGCAGCACGGCGGAGCAAACGTTGCGAATTGCCACGGCCCCAAGGGCACGAGTTTTGCGCCCGTTTATTACACCGTGTTCATCACCGCGTCGGGCACCTACCAGCTAGGCGCATTGCACGGTCCTAATACGAACATCACCGGCGGCGTGGGCAACCTCACGCCGAGTCATTCCATCTGCACCCTCAACGACAACAACAACCCGCCTGATGGCGGAACCCCGCCTACGCCGCCGGCGGGCGATAACATCACCGTGCAGATGATCGGCTTCGACTACCCCGCCTATGAGATGGTCTCAGGGCTGCTCGCACCGACCGTGCCGCAGCGGCCGACGCTGGCCGGAGCGAATGGGCAAGCGGATATCACGATCTCCCACCCGGTCGAGGAAGACTACCCGAACTACACGACGCAGCTCCCGCTCGCCACGGCGCAGCACGGTTTTTCTGCGCTGACTGGGATGCCTGTCTTGACGCCTGCGATGCTCAGCGCCGAGCAGGCTCGCAAGCTGGGCGTGCCGATCCGCTAACGCAGATTCCCGCGCACGACCGTCAGCGAGAGCGGCGGCAGCGTGATAACGCGTGCGTCTGCGACGTCTGTGCTCACCGGGCCGTGATCCGGATTTGGGATCTCCATAGCGGCGTTCCCGTTCCAGTGGAACTGCTCGCTTCCGAATGATGTCCGCCGCACGCCACCTTTGAAGCGCCGCGTGCCGTCGGGCGTGGCGAAATCAATCGTGACGGCATGCGCTTCACGATCCTTATTGACGAGCATGACCGACCACATCCCGTCCGGCCGCCTCGCCGCATAGGCTGAGACACCCGGGTGGGCGCGCGTGTCGGTCGTGCGCACGGGGAAGATCCCATGCTCGCGATCACCTGGCAGCAGCCAATACTTGGTGAGCATCTGGGCGCCATAGTACTGACCGGCGCGTGCCAGGATGTTGAAGTTCTGATCGGTGATGAACATGCCGTAGTTGCCATACTTGTCGCATTCGCGCTTGTGGCCCAGCGGCTCGGCTTCGTACTGGTAATAGTTGAGGCCGGCGACGCCCTCGGACAGCGAAGTGCCGATCCAGTCCGCCATCCATAACGCACCCTCGAGCTGCTTCGGCACGGGCCCCCCGTCGTTGGCGAAATTTGATTCGGTGATGTACATGGGGATGCTCTTCGGCAGCCCGTCTGCGCGCCACGCCGCGATGACCTGGCGCACCAGGCTCGGCTCGCGTAAAAGGTCCATGCGCAGCACCTCCCCCTGATCGCAGCCTTTGAACGGGTAATGCTCGAACGACATGAAATTCAGCTCGCGCAACGCGTCATGCGCGCGCAAATACTTGAGGAAGCGGTGGAGCCATGAATCGTCGCCGCTTGCATCCGGCCACACTTTGATATCGTTGTTGACGCCTTGGAAGATCGGCCCGCCCAGCTGCAGAGCTGGGGATTCTTTATGGATCGAGCGTGCGAACTGAAGGTAGAGCGCCGCGTAGTCCTCAGGCAGCGCGTATTGGCCATCGACCTCTTCGCCGAGCTCGACGTTGCGCATCGGATAGCCGCGCGCTTTGAGATAGCGTATCTCCGCTCGTGCATTGGCGGGCGTGCTGTAGAACAGCGGGACCGCGTACATCATCGCCACACCACGGGTAATGGGATTGCGGGAGACAAAATCCAGGCCCGGCTGATCCTGGTCGCCGGCCGCGCGATCGGTTGCCCGGTGCCACGGGTCGATGGACGAGACGAAGATGGCCGTTTGGTGGTGACTGCAACCGCGCGTGCGCAAGGGATTGCCGCCGCAGCGATTGTGCCGCACGATGTCGTGCAATGCTCCCTGCCCATCGATGCCACCGAGCGCGAGATCTTCCATCGCATACCCGACGCAGTTGCGGTTATCCAGCGCACCATGGGTATCGCATGTGTGGGAGGATTGGGTCATCCAGATGCGCACGAAACGCGTCTTGACCGCTGTAGGCGCCAACCGGATGAGCGGGCTGCTGGCGAGCGACGGCGCGAGGTCTGCCGGCTGCATGCGCTGGTCGGCGTTGGGGAAGCGATGCCATGTGCCGCTCGCTTGCGCGGTGATGGCATCCCCGCCCGTCCAATACTCCACGCGGTAGCGAACGGCATACGGGTGTACCCAGTGGATGCGCATGCCGTCCACGGCTTGCGGAAAATTCAAATCGATCACGGCCCACTGCGGATGCGCGCTTTCCGGCTCATGCGTGAACGCCGGCGCGAGATACGGATCGCTCTTCCAATACGTGGCGGGATCGCCGTCGTCGATACGCGAGTAATCATCGTCGTCGCCTTGGTCGCGTGTGGAACCGCGGTGCGGCAGGACGTATGCATACGAATCGACGATGGGCTGGGCCGCAGGCCGCTCGCTGCTCGTCCAATAGCCTTGCTTCCCGCGCTCGTCGCTGAAGCTGCCCGCGTCATTCCAATGCCAGTCCTGGATGGAGAGCTCGGTGTAGAGCCGATAACTGACCACGCCCAAGCCTGCGCTGAGCATTTCGCGCGTACGCGCAGGCGAATAGAGCGTGGGGATCTTCCCGCGCGGATCAGAGTCGATGCCGACGCCGATCGCCTGCAACGGCCGGATGGTGTTCAGCTTGTGGGCCGGGAACGCGTCGACGTGCACGCCCAAAAGCGCGCCGGCCAGCGTCGCCACCAGCAGGGCGATCATTGCCGCTGCGCGCCCGGCAGGCCCAATGCGCCGCGCAAGACCGTGATGGATTGCGCCGGTATGGTGAAGGGGCCTTGATAGATCGCATCCAGTTGGCTTGTGACCGGCTCCGCGGCGGGGTCGGGGCGCGATGCCGCCCCACGCCGGTGCCAGGTGTATTGGGCGCTTCCAAACGTGACGCGCGTCACCTTGCCAGCAAAACCGGTCGCAGCGCCGAGATCCGGGTCGACGAACTGGACGCGTACATCATGGGCGCGTGCATCTTTGTTGATGAGCATGATCGACCAGGTCTTGTCGGGGCGCTCGACCGCGTACGCGCTGATGAGCGGCAGGTCTTCACGCGTGACATTGCTGCTGGCGGGATGGAGGACGTGCGGAGCGTCGCCCGGCACGAGCCAATGCTGCATGAGCATCTCGCCTGCGAAGAACTGGGCGGCGCGCGCACGGATCCGTCCACCCCGATGCGCGACGAACATGGTGAGATTTCCCCAATCACCCGGGCAATCGCGGTTGCGGCTCAGCGGCACCGGCTCGTACTGATAGTAGACCACAGCGCGTACGCCCGCGGCCAGCGCGCTCGCCATGTACTCCGCCTGCCAAAGCGCGCCTTCGATCTGCATCGGCACCTGGGTGAAGTTCACGGCCGAGAAATTGGCTTCTGTGACGTAGAGCGGCAGCTCGAGCGGCACCCCGTCGGCATGCCAGGTGTTCACGATGCCGCGCATGATCGAGGGCTCGCGCAGCAGGTCGCGTTGCAGCGCTTCCCCATGCTCGCAGCCGCCGAACGGATAGTGTTCGAACGACACGAACGCGAGTTGATCCATCGCGCTGTGGGCTTGCAAGTATGCCAAGAAACGGTTCATCCACGAGATGTTGTCGTGCGCATCGGGCCAGGCTTGCAGTTCGCTGTTCACACCTGAAAAAACCGGACCACCGAGTTGCAGATGCGGAAATGCCGCGTGCAGCGCTGTGGCCCACTGCAGGTAGAGCGCTCCGTAATCTTCGGGCGTCGTGTATTGGCCGTCAGGCTCTTCCCCGAGCTCGACCGACTGCAGCGGATACCCGCGCGCGGCTAGGTAGCGGACTTCAGCGACGGCATTTTCCGGCGTGCTGTACAGCATCGGCACCGGATACATCGCGGGCAGGCCACGCGTCAGTCCGCTGCGCGCGATCAGGTCCAAACCCGGCTGTTCTTGGTTGCGCACACGGTCAGCGGCTGCGTGCCAGGGGTCGACGGACGACACGTACGTGGCGCTCTGCCGGCGGCCACAGTGGTAAACGCCCGGCTTCTCGCCGCCGCACGGCGCATGCAGGATGACATCCCGCAAAACACCCCGCTCGAGCAGGCCGGCACCGATCTCGGCGATGGCGTAGCCCATGCAATTGCGGCGATCTGCCGGCCCATGCACATCGCACGTGCCGGATGAGCGCGTCATGAG
>JALYZS010000287.1 GCA_030948745.1 Vulcanimicrobiota bacterium
GCGGCCGCGCAAAGCCTTATAATACCGTCCCTCGCAGACCCGGACAGCTTACCGGCCAGCGCGAACGGTGGGATGAGGTGCAAACAGCGCCACCCCCTTGACCCGGAAAAGCACGTCCCCAGGCTGACTTTCAGAAAGCGCACCGACCCGTCATGGCTACCCGGACATTGAACCGCCAACCGGCGCTCCACACGCTGCGCAACGGTTTGCGTGTCATCACGACGCCCATGGGCAACGCGCACAGCCTCAGCATCGCACTGGCCGTGCGCGCCGGGTCCGTGTACGATCCCCCGAACGGCATCGGGTTGGCGCATTTCCTCGAGCATCTCATCTTCAAATCCACCCAGGATTTCTCGCGCCAGCAGATCGCGGCGACGATGCAGCGCTGTGGCAACCGCTTCGACCCGACGACGAACAAGGAGACCATCTCCATCGCAGGCACGGTGCCCATGCGCAAGGCGGACGACGCCATGCGGCTGGTGGCGTCTGTCGCGCAGCGGCCGCTGTTCCGGGGCGCCGACGTGGAGACCGAGCGTCAGGTCGTGCTCGAGGAACTGCGCGACTGGGAGGTCGACCCCAGCAAGCGCATCGAGGCGCTGACGGATAGGACGCTCTGGGGCTCGCATCCGCTTGGACGCGATACTGGGGGCACGCGCTCAAGCGTCCGCGACATCACGCGCCGCCAAGTGCGCCGCTACCACCGCAAGTTCTTCCACCCGCGCAATTCCGTCCTGAGTTTGGCCGGCCCGATGAGCAGCCGCGACATGCTGCAGGTCGCGCGCGAGCATTTCGGCGACTGGTCGACGCACCCGCAAGCAGCCTTCCCACGCAGCCCTTCCATCGACGCGCACATGCCCGCGATCATCCATGGACGGCGCTCCAAAGTACTGCGCCGTGCCGACACCCAGCAAGTGTGGTTCTCGGTGTCGACCATCACGCCGTCGTATCCCGACGGCTTCCGCTCGGTCGTGCAGGCTCAGCTCGCGCAGACGCTCATCGGCGACGGCGATGGCAGCCGCCTGTGGGATGAATTGCGCGAACGTTTGGGCTTGGCATACGAGGTGTATGCGACACTCGACTTCTACTCGCACGTCGGCATCATGAGCGCCATGGCGGCAGTCGGTCGCGGCCGGGCTGCGACGGCGGTGCGCGAGACGCAGCGCATCTTGGGCGAGACCGTCTCGCACGGCTTCAGCAAAGATGAAGTCGAACGCGGTAAGGAAGCGCTCGCGGCGCAGATCGATCTCGTGTCGGAATGGAATGCGGCGAATGCCTCGCGGTATGCGGAGATGGCGCTGTTCAACCAACCGCTCGTGACCCCGAGCGAAGAGCTCGCGCTGCTCGAGACCGTCAGCCCGCGTGAGTTCAACGCGTTCTTACGTAAGAAACTGCGCTGGGATTCTGCGACGGTATGCGCCATCGGCGAAGGCCCCGCACTTGCGGCGGTCCGTTCCTAGGACAACAAGGCGACGCGGGTCAGGGCGAGCGGCGCGCAGCCTCGACGATGAGCGCGGCCGCGGCGTCGTCGTCGAGCCGTTCGGTATTGATCACCAGATCGTAATGCGCCGGGTTGCGCCAATCGGCATGATAGTGTTGCAGCATATACGCGCTGCGATGCTGGTCTGAGATGCGGATCTCGCGCAGCGCTTCCTCGGCGGAGCAGCCGTTGCGTTCGGACAGGCGGCGCGCACGTATCTGGGCGGGCGCGGTGATCAGAACGCGCACGACATCAGCGCGATCCTTGAGCAGCATAGGTGCGCCGCGACCGATGACGACAAGTGGTTGCGTCCGCGCATGTTCTTGGATGATGCTCGCCGTGAGGTGCACGAGACGCTCCTCCGACCAGTCGGGGAGGCCCTGCGTCGCATAGGCTTCCGGATAGGCAGCGGTGATGATCCGGAACAGACGCTCGACAAAACTTTCCACGTGTTCGTCGTGTGCTTGCACGTACGCGGCGGGTGCGCCGAGCCGGCTTGCGACCAGATCGACGATCTCATTGTCGAGCAGCTCCGCCTGCAGCGCATGCGCGACGCGCTCGCCGATCGCATGGCCGCCGGCCCCCAACTCGCGGGCGAAGGCGACGATCATGCTGCGCGCTAGCGCTGCTCGGTCAGCGGCAAGTCGGCGGGGATGTGTTTGAGGATCGCGCCGCCCTCGCGCGTCAACGTCTCCAGCGCGACCGCTTTGTCGAACTTGGACGCATCCAGGTCGAGCGCGACGACCCAGCGTAGGCCGCTTTGCAGATTGTCCCCGCGTTGCGTCGCGCGCAGCCGGCCGTCCGGCGACTGTGCCCCGATGACGATCGCGTCGGCGGCGATGCCTTGATTGCGAAACCAATGAACCGCGCCGGTTGCATGACGCAACGAGCCGAAGGCCGCGGCCACGAGACGACGAGACATCGTGCGCGTCATTGTGCCCCTTGCTGCTTAGGCCCTTTTGCCGCGAGAGGAACAGCCTGACGGCGGGCCGCAACGTCTGCGTGCAGCCCACTTTTTCTAAAGGATCCACATGGCACACAAGACGCCCATCACGGTCGCCTTTGGGGACGGCATCGGTCCCGAGATCATGCAGGCCACACTCGACATCATCCAGGCCGGCGGCGCGCAACTCGAACTCGATGTCATCGAGATCGGCGAGAAGGTCTATCTGGCGGGCAATACCGCCGGCATCGCTCCGAGCGCCTGGGATTCGTTGCGCCGCACCAAAGTGTTCCTCAAAGCCCCCATCACAACACCCCAAGGCGGCGGGTATAAGAGCCTCAATGTCACGACGCGCACCACATTAGGTCTGTACGCGAACGTGCGCCCCTGCGTCTCCTACGATCCTTTCATCCGGACCAAACACCCGGGCATGGACGTCACGATCATCCGCGAGAACGAAGAAGATGTGTACGGCGGCATCGAGTACCGCCAGACACAACAGATGACCGAGTGTTTGAAACTCATCTCGCGTCCGGGCAGCGAGAAGATCGTGCGCTACGCCTTCGAGTACGCGCGTCGCAACGCGCGCAAGAAAGTGACCTGTTTCGCCAAAGACAACATCATGAAGATCACCGATGGGCTGTTCCATGAGGTGTTCGATGCGGTCGCGGTCCAGTATCCGGATCTGGAGCACGAGTTTTGGATCGTCGACATCGGCGCGGCGAAGCTAGCGGACACGCCTGAGGCTTTCGACGTGCTCGTGCTGCCGAATCTCTACGGCGACATCCTGTCCGATGTCGCGGCGCAGATCGCCGGCTCCGTGGGCTTGGCCGGCTCCGCGAACATCGGGGACGTGTGCGCGATGTTCGAAGCCATCCACGGTTCAGCGCCGCGGCGCGCCAACCAGAACGTCGCGAATCCCTCCGGCCTGCTTATGGGAGCGATCCTCATGCTCGTGCACATCGATCAGCCTGAGGTCGCCGCGCGCGTGCATAACGCGTGGTTGAAGACGATTGAAGACGGCGTGCATACGTACGACATCTTCAAACCTGACGTCAGCGTCGAGAAGGTGGGCACCAAGGAATTCGCCGCAGCGGTCATCGCGCGCATGGGGCAAACGCCGTCGCGGTTACCGCTGGCCACATATGCCACGGGCGAGGAGCGCAAAGCCCGCGCGATCGCGATGCCGGCGAAACAGACAAAGGTTGCGGTCGGCATCGATGTGTTCGTGGACTGGGCGGATGGGCGCCCGGATGACCTTGGCGCGTCGCTGCGCAAGCTCGAGGGGGACGGACTGACGCTGCAGGCGGTCTTCAACCGCGGCACCGCGGTGTGGCCGAACGGCATGCCGGAGACGTTCTGCACGGATCACTGGCGCGCGCGCTTCGTCGCCGCCGATGGTAGCCCGCTCGGCTATCGCGCCATCGCCGCGTTGCTGACCCGCGTGGGTGAGGCGGGCTTGGATTGCATCAAGACCGAGAATCTCTACAGCTTCGATGGAAAGCCGGGCTACTCAACACCCCAGTCGAAGGGATAGCGCGATGGACAGCTTCGGCACGCAGTCGAGCCTGCGGTCCGCCGGCCGCAAGTTCACCTACCGTAGCCTGCGCGCTCTCGA
>JALYZS010000295.1 GCA_030948745.1 Vulcanimicrobiota bacterium
GCGTTCCATCGCGTCGAACATCTCGTTGAGGCGCCGGCCGCGCCGCGGCGGGATGCTCGCCTGCCAGGCGTGCTCGAACTTGCCGCGCGCCTGCGGATCTTCGACGCTTTGGAAACCGGTGAGCCGATCCGGAATCGCGCCCATGTCACCGCCGCCCTGCACGTTGTTCTGACCCCGCAAGGGGTTGAGGCCGCTGCCGTAGCGGCCGACGTGCCCGGTGAGCAGCGCGAGGTTGATGAGCGCCAGCACATTGTCGACGGCATTATGATGCTCGGTGATCCCGAGCGTCCAACAGATCATCGCGCGCGGCGCCCGCGCGTACTCGATCGCCACGTCGCGGATGACGGTCGCAGGCACGCCCGTGACCTGCGCGGCGTACTCCGGTGTGTAGCGAGCGAGGCTGTCGCGGAACTCGGCTATGCCGGTCGTCGCGCGCGCGATGAATTCGCGCTGCTCCAGCTTCTCCGCTAGAATGACGTGTGCCATCGCGTTCGCCAGCGCGATGTCACTGCCGACGTTCACGCCGAGCCAGGTGTGCGCCCATTGCGCGCTGCCTGTGCGGCGCGGATCGACGACGTACAGCTTTGCACCGCGATGCACGCCCTTGAGCACATGGTGGAAGAAGATGGGATGCGTTTCGCGCGCATTTGAACCCCACAAGATGATCAGGTCGGTCTCCTCGGCCTCCTGATATGAGTTGGTGCCGCCGCCGGCACCAAACACCGCCGCCAGACCGGCGACGCTGGGGGCGTGTCAGGTACGGTTGCAGCTGTCGACGTTATTGCAACCCATGACGGCGCGTGCGAACTTCTGCGCTAGGTAGTTCAGCTCGTTGGTCGCTTTCGAACAGCTGAACAAGCCGAAGGCGTCGGGACCGTGGCGGCGCACGGTGTCGGCGAAGCCGGACGCAGCCCGGTCAAGCGCCTCGTCCCAGCTCGCCGGCCGCAGCCGGCCGCCGTCGCGAACCATGGGTTTTTCGATACGAGCGAAATGTTGTTTCATTGCTTTTCCCCGTCACCTAGGCCGACTACTGAGCTTCGCTCGCGCGAAAAGTCGCCCTTCAGCGCGGCCCGCAAGGGCCGCCGCCCCGCCAGCGCTTAACTTCTCGGTCGAGAACGCCGATGATTCGCTAGGATGGCACGCTCATCCGACGTCTTCAGCGTATCCCGATAGGCACGAATATGATGCTTGCCTCACAGGCCAGCAACGGCGGCGATTCTATCCCGTGAGCGGTCACAAGGCGAAGTCGCGCCTCAGCCGGCTGCTCGGTTTTGTCACCGGCGACTCCGCTCCGCTGCCACACGGCACCGACGGGGAAGCTGCATCCACGCCCAGCGTCGTCAACGGCAGCCCGGTCAGCGAAGTGGCGCCCGAACCACCCTCGCGCGAATTGCCCGATTCCGCCGCCGACGACTTCGACCGCCTGCTCAAAGAGGGGCGTATCCGCACGCTCTTCCAGCCCATCGTGTCGCTGTCGGACGGTAGCGTGCTCGGCTACGAAGCGCTCTCGCGCGGACCGATCGGCACGCGATTGGAAGGCGCCGATGCATTGTTCTCCACCGCCGCCCAACGCGGTGTCGCAGCACAGCTCGAACGGATCTGCCGCTTCAAGGCGATCGAGAACGCGTCCGGCATTCCGCCTGGCTGCCTGCTGTTCTTGAACATCAGTCCGCGCGTCTTCGAAGAGCGCAACGAAGCGCTGTCGCGCGACGTCATCGGCCAGAATCGTCTTGCGCAGGACCGCATCGTCTTGGAGATCACCGAGAAGCAGGCGATCGACGACTTCGACCTGTTCAAACGCACGCTGCTGCACTACAATCGTCAGGGTTTCAAAGTCGCGATCGACGACGCCGGCGCCGGGCACAACAGTCTGCGCGCCGTGACCGAAGTGCGCCCGCACTACATCAAGCTCGACGTCGCCCTGGTGCGCGATATCGATCGTGACCGTGCCAAGAACGCGCTCGTGTCCGCCATCATCATCTTCGCCCGGCGCATCGACGCCAAAGTGCTCGCCGAGGGCATCGAAACCGTTGAGGAGCTCGCCACGCTCATCGAGATCGGCGTCGAGTATGGCCAGGGATTCCTGCTCGCCCGGCCGTCCGCCGTCTTCGCAGAACCGAAGGCCGAGATCGCGGCCTTCATCCGCGAACGCGCCAGCGCCAGCCGCAGCGCACCCGCGCCGAAGCGCATGACCATCAGCGCGATCACACGACGCGCCCCGGCCCTCGCGCCGACCGCCTACACCATGGAAGTCATGGAGATCTTCGATCGCAACACGGATCTGGACAGCGTCGTCTTGACCGAAACAGGCGCGCCGATGGGCTTGGTCAGCCGCACCAAGCTGTACGAGCGGCTGTCACACCGCTTTGGATATTCCGTCTATGCCAAACGCCCGGTGCGCCTGGTGATGGACGATTCGTTTCTGGCGGTCGACGTCAACGATTCGGTGGACGACGTGGCCCGCAAAGTCGTGCATCGCCGCCGCTCCGAGATGTACGATGAGATCGTGGTGCTCGAAAACGGATCGTATTCCGGGGTCGTCTCCGTGCGCGATCTGCTGCACACCATGACCGAGTTCCAGGCGTCGGTGTCACGCTATTCCAATCCGCTCACCGGCCTGCCGGGGCGGCTGCTCGTGCAACAGGAAGTCGAGCGCCGCGTCGCCGCCGGGAGCGCGTTCGCGTTGCTGCATGTCGACATCAACCACTTGCGTCTGTACAACGAGCGTTACGGTTTCGGCCGTGGCGACGAGGTCATCAATGCCCTCGCCGAGACCATGACCGCCGTGGCGCGCTCGCTCGATGGTCAAAGCGCGCTCGTCGGACACCTGGGCGGCGTCAATTTCGTCGTGCTGTGCAGCGAGGATCGCGTCGAACCGTTGGGCTTGGCGCTGCTGCACGAATTCGAACGCCGAGTCGCGGGCCTGCATGTCTCACGCGACCTGCCGTTGCTCGAGGGCATTGAGGCACGGCCGCATGTCGACGCGATCACGCTTTCCGTCGTCGCGCTGCGCAGTTCGCGCTCGCCGATGCCCTCCTACGCGGTCGCCTCCAGCATGGTGGCGCGCTACAAGCGCAGCGCGCGCAATCTACGCCGCAATTGTTTCGTGTTGGACGGCGCGGTCATCACGCCAAACGAGGTCTTGCCGCGGCGCATCGGGTAAACGACCTGCATGGACGCGCCGGGGTACGAGCGGCACGAAGCGACCCTCGCCGATCTCGAAACAGCGCTCGCCTTGCGTGCGGCGATGACGCTAGAAATAGAAAAGAAAAATCCGGATGGCGCGTACCCGGGCTGGCGCGACCGTTTCTTGACATTTTTTCGAACGCGCATGCCTGTCGGTGAGGCTGCGGTTTTCCTCGCGCGCTCGGGTGAGAAGGTCGTCGGCTTAGCGTGTGTCTACAAACAGCAGACGCACCGGACGGAGATCTTCCTCAACAAGATCGCGTATATCACGAGCGTCTATGTGACTCCCGACCGGCGGCGGCAAGGGATCGCCACCGCGCTGACCCGTGCCTGCATCGATTGGGCGCGGCTCGCCGGCTGCCGCATGGTACGGCTGGGGGCTTCGGATATGGGCCTTCCGATGTACCTCGGCATGGGTTTTAGACCGTCAAACGTCCTTGAAATGCGCTTGACTTCTGATTGACAGCAGGGTTATAGCCTCATTATCATACTACATAGAGAGAACACGGCAGCTCGTGGCGGTCCTTCCGCCCACCGGCTTGCCACAGTGGGAGCCGGCATGCCTTTTTTGGACACCTTTCGCAAGATGCTGCTGCGTGGATCCCGACAACCGCGCTCTTACCCGCGTCTCATGATCAGCGAACCCGTCCGGCTGCGCACCACCTGGTCCGCCGAGCAGCCCGCGATCTTGGAAGACATCTCCGCGGGCGGCGCGTGCATCCGCACCCACGTACGGCTGCGACCCGGCGACACCGTCGCCGTGCTGATGAGCCTTGGCATCGGATACCGCTTCGATACCCGCGCACGCGTCGTCTATTCGAACCGGACGAACGGCGGTTATCAATCGCGCTACGGACTGCGCTTCGTCGGCTTGGGCGCGCAGGACGTCGCGAGCATCTCCGACTTCGTCGTGGAGCAAAAATTCGGACGGCAGTTCGGCGTGCGCGCTTTCAAAGCCGAGCGCGAGACCGCCAACGACAGCACACGCGAGGCGGAGCGCGACTAACCGCGGCTCGGACGAGGACGTGCCTGCGCCGTTCTTCGATCGTCACGCTGCAGGCGTCCAACTGGCGCGCGCGCTGCGGCCGCTTCCCAACTCGATCGTGCTCGGCATCGCGCGTGGCGGCGTCATCGTCGCCGCGGCCGTGGCAGAAGCTGCACATCTGCTGCTCGATGTCATCGTCATACGCAAAGTCGGCCATCCCATGCAACCCGAACTTGCGATCGGCGCGGTGAGCGCGGACGGCGAGGCGGTCGGCACGCCGCACGCGGCCGGCTTCCCGAGCGCAGTCCTCAACGTGTTGTTCGCGCGCACCGCACGCGACGCGCAGGCGTTGGAAGCGCGGCTGCGCGGCACCGTCGCTGCGCTCGACCTGCAAGGACGAGCGGCGATCATCGTCGATGACGGCATCGCGACTTCGGCGTCCATGGTGTGCGCGCTGCAGTCGGCCCGCAAGCGCGGGGCGGCGCATCTGACTTGTGCAGTGCCGGTCGCGCCGGCGGAGAGCCTCGATCAGGTCCGACGGCATTGCGACGCCGTCGTCGCGCTCATACCCGCGCAGGGCGTGCCCTTCGCGGTCGGGCGCTTCTACTTCGCGTTCCAAGCGGTGAGCGATGCTCGGGTGCGCGAAGCGCTGGCGCGGCCGCGCGTCGGTTAGCGGATCTTTCGCAGGACCTTCGGCGGCAGCAACCAGGTGAGCTTGCCGGCGCCTTTTTTCACGGTTTCAAAATCGATCCGGCAGAGCGCGCCTTTTTTGAAATCGACCGTCAGGCCGTCGCGGCATGTCAAGAAGCGCACCGCCTTCCCCAACTGCGGCTCGTGGCCGACGAACAACACCCTGCGTGCGTCCTTGACCGAGTCGAGCACGGGGATGAGTTCGGCCGGGTCGTGCTCTGGTTCGAGCGCAGGCACCGCACGGATATCGCGGCTGTCGATGCGATACGCGTCGGTGACGGCCTCGGCGGTCTGGCGCGCCCGCGTATAGCCGCTGTCGAGGATCGCATCGAACTCCACCCCGAGCTTGAGCATGCCGCGCACGATCTCGCGGATCTTCTCAACCCCTTCGATGGTGAGCGGGCGCAGCCGATCGTCCGGGTACTTCTTCGGGTCGCGTTCATAGGCCAGCCCGTGGCGCAGCAGGTACAGCTCCATGCGTGGTAGCTTGGCGAGGCGAACCGTCGCGCCTTCCAGAAGCCGCCACGCGCTTGATGCTGCACGACCTCATGCGATTCGCGCTCGACCGGCAACACGAACTATGGCTCGCAACGCGCACGCACATCGCGCTGAGCCTGGGCGCGGTCGCAATCGCGGCGCTCATCGGCGTGCCGCTGGGCGTGTGGACCTCACGCCACGATGCCGGCCGTCCGGTCGTCGGTTTCGTGAGCGCGCTTCGGGTGATCCCCAGCCTCGCGATCCTGGCGCTCGTGCTACCGC
>JALYZS010000193.1 GCA_030948745.1 Vulcanimicrobiota bacterium
ACTGTTCGTGGGAGCCGGTGGCATTACCTCCGGCGCGGGTGCGTCGGCAGCGAGCAAGGGACAGCCATAAGTGAGCAACAATGTGCTCGCCACGGCACCCGCGCAGCGACGAGCAAGCTCATACGCCGAACTCGCGGCGCGTACAGAAAGAGCAGCTTTCTTTGGCGCTAGCATTCGGGAGAGGTTCCTTCTGGTGTTATGCATTTTGACCGTCCCTCCGGTCGACCGCGCTCGTAATCCGTCTGCATACCCGCAATATAATCCGCGACCGCGCCGATCTCACCGTCAGAGAGTTTTGCCGAAACGTCTTGCATCATTCTGTTGGTGCTAAGACGGCTATCCGAACGGAATGCGCGCAACTGCGCAGCGATGTAACGGGAGTGCTGTCCCGCAAGGCGCGGAAATGCGGACGGCAGCCCTGCGCCATTCAACGCGTGGCAGGATGCACATGCCGGCACGTCTATCGAGGCAATACCGTCATTGTAGATCGCTCGGCCCCGCCGCACAGCGCTCGAATCGCCCGTTTCGATCGGCCCGGCCCGAAGAATCTGTTGAGAGAAATACGTCGCCGCATCGCGTATGTCGGCGCGGGTCAGATTCATCGCGACACTGCTCATGACGCCGACGCGGCGCTGTGCCTGGAAGCCGGCCAACTGGTTTTGCAAATAGCCGCTTTCTTGACCCGCGAGCGAGGGCACGTTTGGGTCGGTGCTGTTGCCGTCCTTGCCATGACAGGCCTCGCAAACATGCGCGATGAGTTCTTGCGCATGGGTTGCGGCGCTCGGTTGCTTACTGTCTTGTGTGCTGGCGTGCGCGCTGGCCGCGTCATGGGCGGACAACTCGTCGGCGCGCGCCGCGAATCCCGCTGCACCGAAGGCGGCAATGACGAGAATCAACATGCGGGGCATCGACTGCTTCAGGCACATGATCTATGGATTCCCGCGATTCACGGGCGTATCCGGATGAGCGGTAGG
The DNA here is from genome assembly GCA_030948745.1 of Vulcanimicrobiota bacterium. Classification (GTDB taxonomy): domain Bacteria; phylum Vulcanimicrobiota; class Vulcanimicrobiia; order Eremiobacterales; family Eremiobacteraceae; genus JALYZS01. The sequence goes on from JALYZS010000193.1 coordinate 975, forward strand.
GGTTCCGTCGCGTGACGGGCGGTCGCTCGCCTCGATGTCCTTGCGCACCGCGGCCACCGTGGCCGCATCCACCAGCGGCGCGCGGTTGCCCCACGCGTGACGGGCATAATTGACGACATCGGCGATCTCTCGATCATCGAGCTTCCAGCTAAAGCCCGGCATTGCAAGTCCCGTAGGTCGGGATAACGGCGCGGCCATCCGCGCTCCAGCCAGTACCACATGGATCACCGTGCCGGGATTATCGGCCTGGATCGCGGCACTGCCGGTCAACGGTGGGAAAACGTCGGGGACGCCGCGACCATCGGGATTGTGGCAAGCGGTGCAATTGTCGAGATACAACGCCTGACCGCGAGCCAGCGCTTGGGTGCCGAGTGCCCGAGTCTTTGGATGTGATTTGGCCCGCTCATTCGGGCGATTTTTCAAATAAAGCGCGATCGCGTTGAGATCGGCATCGCTCAAGTACTGCGTCGAATTCATCACGACGTCGCTCATGGGTCCCGCCGATGCCGACTTCGCATTCGCGCCGGTTTTTAGATACTCGACAATCTCGGCCACCGACCAGCCTCCGACCCCATCGCGGATGTTGCCGCCGAGCCCCGGTGCGGCCCAGCGCATACCCGCGTTGCCCCCTTCGAATGCCTCGCTGTGCTTCGTTCCGCCTAACCAATTGTCCGGCGTGTGGCATGCGCCGCAATGGGCAAGACCTTGCACGAGATAAGCGCCGCGGTTCCATTGTGCGGATTGCGCCGTATCGCTCTTGTATTCCCCTTCGTCAAAAAAAAGCAGGTTCCAACCGAACAGGTCCCCACGCCAGCTCAAGATCCACGGCAAACGATTCGTCTTGTCGTTCTGCGCGACCGGCGCGACCGTTTCCAGATACGCCTTGATGGCATCCACGTCGGCGCGCGTCACTTTGGTGAACCACGGATAGGGAAAGGCGGGATACAAGTAACTGCCGTCGCGGCTAATACCGGTATGCATAGCCTTGTAGAAGTCCTGCTCGCTCCACAGGCCGATGCCGGTATCGCGATCGGGCGTGATATTGATGGAATAGATCACGCCGAACGGCGTCGGGATCGCGCGGCCGCCGGCAAACGGTTTACCGTTGGGTTCCGTATGACAGTACTCGCAATCCCCGATGCGAACCAGATACTCGCCACGGGCGACCTCAGCCGACGCGGCGCCTTGTGCCGCAACCGGGACGCCGGCGAGCAACGCCCATGCGATCGACCCGGCGATGGGCAGTGTGCACTTTCGTGGATCCATCGCGTTTGTCTTCGTTCACGCCTGAACCAGCGGGCTGGGGTTCTTGAGATAGCGGTTCTTGATCGCATCCGCCGCCCAGTACGCAAGGGCGGTCACCGTCCCGGTCGGGTTGTAGCCGGCGTTCTGCGGAAACACGCTCGAACCCATGACGAACACATTGGGCACGTCCCAGGACTGTAGATATTTGTTCACCACGCTGGTTTTCGGATTGACACCCATCGCGCAGCCGCCGGTGTTGTGCGTGGTCTGATACGGTACGATCGAGTAGTGGCCGACGCGCGGAATGGCGTGGAGCGAACGTGGCTTCATTGCTTGCGCGATCAGTGCGGCCTTGTCGGTAAGGAAGCCTGACATCTTGATCTCGTTTGGGTGGTAGTCGAAGGTCAGGCGCAGCAGCGGATCGCCGTAGATATCCCGATAGGTCGGATCAAGATCGAGATAGGAATCGCGGTAGCTCATGACGCTGCCGTGGGTCGCGATCGATGCGCTTTTCAGGTAATTATCGGCCATCGCCTTCTTCCAGCCGGCTCCCCACTTCGGCGCATCGGCGGGGAGTTGGTGTTGCAGGATCGGCCGGCCGCCGGTTGTCCACAACGCGATGTAGCCGCCGCCAACGAAACCCTCTGGGCCGTGATCGAAGTTGTCGCCGTTGAATTCATCGATCGCCTGACCCAGTGCGCCGGCACCCATGAACGGGTTCATAAGCTCATCGAAAAACACATCGACCGCGGAGGTGATTTGGTAGCCGTAGTTGCGTCCGACCACGCCGGTGTACGTCTTTGGATCGTAGGGTTGGCCGATTTTCGAGAGCAGCAACAACAACGCGTTGTGCTGAGCGAACGCGCAGCAGATGACGAGGGAGGCCGGCTGCTCGACTTGGCGCCCCTGCGCGTCCACATAGGTCACGCCGGTCGCCCGCTTGCCAGTAGTGTCCAGATTGATG
>JALYZS010000305.1 GCA_030948745.1 Vulcanimicrobiota bacterium
TGGGTTCTCGCGGCTCGTTGCAGGACTTCCACGATCGGCTGATGTGCTACGGAACCACACCGCTCGCCATTGTCGGTCCCGAACTTTTAGACGATCTTTCCAAGCCGCTGGGAACCGTGCAAGCCGCCGCAAACGCGTTATAACTAGCCGATGGCATTGCCCCCCAGGGAACGCGAAGCTGGCCAACCTCGCGCTCGCGAGCCGGGCAGCACGCTTGCTTTGGCCTAGTGGAGCTGACCCGGTTTAGTGGAGTGATTCTGACTGGACATCAGGCAACCTGACTCAGCCGGCGTTCGTACTCGACGGGTGAGATGTTACCGATCGATGTGTGGCGGCGCTGCGGATTGTAAAAGCCCTCGATGAAGTCGAAGACGGCGAGCGAAGCTTCGCGACGGTCTTTAAAGCGGTGGCGATCGAGCAGCTCGCATTCAAGCGTTGCGTTGAAGCTCTCGCACATCGCGTTATCGTAGCAGTCGCCGACCGATCCCATTGACGGTCTGACGCCGGCTTGCTCGCAGCGCTTGCCGAACGCAATGGACGTATACTGGCAGCCTTGGTCAGAGTGGTGAATCACATTGGCAGGACGGCGCCGATAGATCGCCATGTTGAGAGCATCGAGCACTAGCTCGCTGCGTAGATGGCCCGCCATCGCCCAGCCGACCACGCGCCGGCTAAAGACGTCCAGCACGATCGCCAGGAACACAAAGCCTGTCCAGGTCGGCACGTAGGTGATATCCGCGACCCACAGCTGATCGGGCGCAGCCGCCGTGAACTTGCGCTCAACCAAATCGGGTGCCGGTCGCGCGTCATGATCGCGCCTCGTCGTCGTGAAGCCCTTGCGACGGCTCGCGCCTTGGATGTGACGCTCGCGCATCAAGCGCGCTATGCGCTTGCCGCCGACGCGGAAATGCTCGTCGCGCAGATCGTCGTGGATGCGGGGACGGCCGTAGGTATCGCGCGACTTTCGATACAGCGCCTCGATGCGGGCGCCCAGCACCTGATCGACCAGTTCGTGCTTACAGGCTGGGCGTTTGCGCCACGCATAGTAGCCGCTGGTCGAGACGCCCAGTACACGGCATTGTATGGCCACCGGCCAGATGGCTTGATGCGCTTTCACGAATTCGAAGACTTTGACGCAATCGAATCGGTCTCGCGTGCGAACCAAGCCGCGGCTTTTTTTAAGATCTCTCGCTCGAGCTCGAGTTGTCGGACCTTCTTGCGTAACGCTGTGATCTCGGCACGCTCCTTGGTCGTCAGCCCGTCTTCGCGACGGCCAGCATCACGATCATCCTGCTTCAGCCAGTTGGTGAGCGTTTGCCGTGAGATATTGAACTCGAGAGCGACTACGTTGGCGCTTTTGCCAGACCGGATGAGCTCAAGCACCTGCTGCCGAAACTCCGGCGGGTAGGAGCGTGGATGTTTTGCCATGGTGGACCCCTTCTCCGCAAATGCGGAAGTGCCCACTAAACCGGGTCAGCTCCAATATACGCTGTGTACCATTTATGCGTCTGACTCCACTGCAGACCGACTTCTACTTGATGGCCGCCTCGATCGGAACCTCCGGTGTAGAAATATCCAGTATCTTGAAATCCGCTGTTCTCATTTACCAAATTTGCGCAGGGTAGATTAGCAGTCACACCGTCGCTCTGAAAACCTACCTGCGATTGCGTCTGCCTGAAAGGCCCAGTACAATTTCCGGTGCACTGACTCAAGGGTTCAGCCAATGGCAATCACATCTCTCGGCCGACAACACCATAGACGTTCGAACCTGTGGAGAGGGGAACCAATTCCTCAAGCCGGCCTCGCAGTTCGGGTTTGTTGACGTAGATTATGTCGCCCCCCGCGGATTTCAGTACGAGAATCTCATCAAAGTCGTGGGCTTGTCTTTTCATGAGTTCTTTTGCATGCAACATTAGGACTGATCTTATGAGGTCATGCTCTTGTCCTGTGATCTTGGGCGATATGTTTTGATCGACAAATTGTTCCAATGAGCGTTGTTGCGAGTTATTGATGGCGGACTGGGGAAAGATGGGCAAGTTTGCGGAGGACCCACAAGAAAAAAGAGCACCTGACATCATAGCGATAATCAGAATGCTAACTGGTTTGTGATGAAGCACGTCTATCTCCCGTTGAGAAGTTCGCTTACTTTCGGTTAGGGGGAGTGAGTTCGGGAAACCTGGCTTGGAAGCAAAACAGGACCTGGGAACGCGTGAGCCTCGGCAGTGGGTATGCAGTATCGCACATTGGTATTGCCAAGGGCAACGTCGTTATTCGAACCCGCATAGACGAGGTCAGCGAAACAGTCGCCTGCACCACGCTTTTCGTAAACTACAAACCTGCCCAAGCGGTCGATCGTCCAACGGACGTTGCCCCGGCGACCTGGCGGCAGAGCACCCATGATTCGCGCAACCTGACGGCGGTTGGCTCCGGTCAGGTCAGGCGGCAGGTGAGCGTTGATTTGGGTGGAGGTTATAGAATTGCCCGAGGGTATCGGCGTTCGGATTAGGGGCGACGGATCAGGTATGGGAACAGCGTAAGTCTTCGTATAAGATGTGTCATTTGTTTGTTGCCGTCCCGCGCAACTGCTGAGGCACAGCGCGACGGAAATGCCAACCAGACTTCTAATCGCACTACTGCCAATAAACATAAAATCCCCTTCCTTATAGTAGGTGTTCAAGGCGGTTCAGTCACCGGTAGAACCCCTAGTGTTAAGCAAGGCCTTGCACCGAATAAGGGGATTTTCCCCGTTCAACCACCCCAACGTCTCTCGACCCCACCGGCGGGCGAAGTGCCCTGGCAGACCTGTGGTTAGAGCACCCATCTGTCGGGCGGCGTGCGTTGGACATAGTTACGCCTTGCATTCTTCTCGGCTTCTGGAAATGCTAAGGGCTTGGAGCGCGGCTATGGATGACGCTCGGCGCCCCGAACCTAACGACAAAATATCAACTCCCCACAAGGCGACGCCATCGGTAATCCGCCATCCTCATTGAGCAGATGGTACCAAGCGTCGTGAAGGTGGCACGTGCTGCCGCCGCCGCACTCGGTGTCTTTCGCGTCGGACGGCTCCAATCGCCAGTCTCTTTACCGAAGAGCAACACCAGGAAATTTGGAAAGCGAACAGCCATGCAGGAAGCTCGCTCGTCGTCTTCACGCTAACGCCGAGAGTTTTTCCACCGGAAGCCCAGACTTCTATAAAGTCCTTACGCGAACGAGCTTAGATCGGCGGCAGCGGCTCTCCGAAGCGCATCACGACGCTGCGCAGCCGGTCGCCGTTGAGCCGCACGATGCGCGCGCCGGCCGGCCGGGTGTCGCGGCCGAAATACTTCGAGTTGGGCCTGAATTGGAAAAATGTCGAGGGCGCGCTCAAGTACTGCGCGCCGTTGCGCTGCATCTCGAACACTTGATGGACGTGTCCGAACAAGACCGCGCGGACTTGGGCCGAGGTGTCGAGGATCGCTTGCAGCGCGTTCGAGTCCGCGATCATCATCGGATCGAGCCATTCCGAGCCGACGGGCAGCGGATTGTGGTGGACCACGACGATCGTGGGGACATTCGGCGCCGCCGCGAGGGTCGTCCGCAGCCACGCACGCTGCGCATCCCCCAATGCTCCAACATCTTCGCCCGGCACGGAGCTGTCGAGCAAGACGAACCGCCAACCGAACGCCTCGAACGTCTGGGTGAGCTTTTGCTGGGCGGGCAACGGGCGGCCGACGAGGATCTCTGCTAACAGTTCACGGTCGTCATGATTTCCCGGTATATAATGAACGGGCACGCCAAGGCGGGCGACTTTTTGCGCCAAACGCCGGTATGAATCTGCAGACCCGTCCCCCGAGCAGTCGCCCGTCACCAACACGAAGGCTGGGCGCGCGTCGAGCGCGCTCAGGGATTCAAGCGCACGGTCCAAGAGCGGATCGGGTGCGACATCCCACAGCTTGCGCCGCGGGTCGTCGAACAGATGGGTGTCGGATATCTGGACGAAAAACGGTTCGCGAACCAAAGTGAGCGGTGGTATCCCTTCAAATCGAAGACCTGACACGCCCTGTATGACCGGGCCGGACCTAACTCCTTACCCTAAACTCGGGTGATTGGCATCGAAAACCGGATGGATGTGACGGCGGGCACGCCGCCTAGAAGCTGGTTCCGAAAGAGAGGACCGGCCGGAAAGAGCTGAACTGGCGCGACTCCCCCGCAGCCGTCACCGGCGCAAGCGGCCCGATGAAGTCGCTATAGGATTGCTCGAGCGCAAGCGATGGTCCCAGGTGACCGAGGGGCAGGTATCGGGCTCCCATGGTGGCGCTGACGACATTGTTGTAAAAGAATCGGCGGCTATCGGCGTCCCCGCTGAGGCGCAGGTACAACTGGAACGGCCGCTCCGATCGTCCAAGCTCATAACCGCGCTCCGCTTGAGCGTACAAGATGTCGTTGCGGTAGCGGCTGTAGTAGATAGAGCTTGCGAACACCGAGCCGACCTGATGGTGCCCGTCGGTCCAGCTGCGAAAAAGCTCGACGCCGCCGCGAAAATCGCTGTTCCCGAGGCTCCAGGCGGTTGGCAGCTGCGGTCCAAAAGCAAAGGCCTGACCGATCTGCGCGAAGGCGCGGAATCCGCGGCCGCCCTGGTACTGCACGCCGCCCGCCACGAGCCCATAATTGTCGTTGAGGATCTGAGGCACAAGCGTGCCGTCGGAACGCGACTCGCGCTGCAACAGCAGCTCGACATAGGGTCGAAAGGGAAGCGGCGCTCCGAACGGTTTCAGCGCGTCGGCGGAGTAGAACGTCTCGCCCGTGTGCGAGTCATGCAGCGCGTAGGCGTAGACGAATCCGGCCGAATCGGCACGCACCGCAGTCCCCACGACACCGAGCAATACCGCCGCCGTCAGCAGCGCTAGAAGAGTCCTCAATCCGCCCTCGATCTCCCCTTGAAGGACCAGCGTGCGCCCTGCCGCGAGCTTTCGGTCGTCAAGGGTCAAATCCGCCACACCGCATCGCAATCGCTCTTTGACTCGTCCTGAAAAAAGGGACATGCGACGGCGACGGGAGCCGCGGACGGCGCTTGAGAAAGCCATCGTGCGGACCTACCTGCGCGTGGCGCTCGCGTCCGGCCATCACGACTTCCAAGGAGGCGTTCGTGAGCAAGCCGATAGAGCCCGAACACGTTCTGCTCGAATTTTACACCATCTGCTCCTTCCACCCAGATTCCGCACCGGCAGCCGAAGCGGTCCCACTGTTCGTCCTGGGATTCCGTGAAGGTGGAGAGCCGGTTTTCATTTGGCTCGTCAGCAAAAACGGTTTTGACGGCACACGGTTGACCAAAGATCCTTATTGGCTGCACGCGCTCGGCAATCTCGAGCACTATTTCCACAAGAAGCTTTCCAAGTGCGTGACGGAAGAAGGCTGCGTGCGCGGCGGCGTCGAGCTGCTCGTCTCGACGTACCAAAAACAATTACGTTTCTCTCCGCTGACCCCGGTTGCGGACCACGCCTTCGGTTTACGGGCAGGTCCTAACAACGGTGTGCCGGCCCCAGAGCTGGCCACGGTATAGTCGCGACGAGGCGGCCTGCAGGCCGCCTCCATCTTTTCCGAAACCACGTCGCGTATGCTGCACGATACTCACACGCAACGCGAGCGCGTCATTCTAGCGGGCGTCGACACCGGTCGCGACCCGCTGTTGTTCGACGTCGAGATGAGCGAGCTCGATGCGCTGGCGCGTGCGGCGGGCGCGCACGTCGTGGAGCGTATCGTGCAACGGCGCGAACATCTCGACCCGGCGACGTTGCTCGGTTCCGGGAAGGTCCAGGAGATCGCGCAGCGTGCGCGCGACCTGCGGGCGGATGCCCTCATCACGCTCAACGCTTTGCGGCCGCGCCAGCGCAGCGCCCTGGAGAAGGCCCTCGGCGACCTGCGCGTCGTCGATCGATCCGTGCTCATCTTGGACATCTTCGCAAGCCACGCTCGCACAAGCGAAGGCAAACTGCAAGTCGAACTCGCCCAGCTGCGCCACCGCGCCGCCAACCTCATCGGGACGCGCGACGCGCTCTCCCGGCTCGGCGGTGGCATCGGTACGCGCGGCCCGGGCGAGACCAAGCTCGAAGTCGACCGGCGCCGCATCCGGTTGCGCATCGAGCACCTGCAGCATCAGCTCGACGCCGTGCACGTGCGGCGGCAAGAGCAGCGGCGCTCGCGGCTGGGCACGCCGGTCGTGGCGCTCGTCGGCTATACCAACGCGGGAAAATCGTCATTGCTCAACGCCTTATCAGGCGCGCAGGTGCTGGTCGCGGACCAACCCTTTGCGACGCTCGATCCTACGTTGCGCAAAACGCGCCTGCAACCGGGCATGAGCGTGGTGCTTGCCGATACGGTCGGGTTCATCAGCGACCTGCCCAAAGAGCTCGTCGCCGCTTTTCGCGCGACGCTGGAGGAAGTCACGCACGCCGACCTGCTGCTGCATGTCGTCGATGTGAGCAATGCGTTCTGGGCGCGTCAACGCGATTCGGTGCGCACCGTGCTCACCGAACTCAAGGCCGACGACAAGCCTGTGCTCTATGCGTGGAATAAGGTCGACGTCGCGTCTCAGGTCCTGTCGGATGAATTGCTGCGGTTGGGCGGGGTGCCGGTCTCGGCGAAGACCGGTGCCGGCATCGCCGAGCTCAAATCCGCTATCGCGTCGCAGTTGGCGACTCCCGCGCCGTCCTCGGCGTCATCGGTCTGATCCTCGACCGCAAGCGCGGGCGGGACCGGGAATAACCCGCCTGGCACGATCGCGAGCTCCGGCGCCTGCAGCATGCGTGGAGCGCTTTCAACCTGCGGCACCTGCTCGATCTCATCGGCAATGCCGAGCGCCCGCATATCGCGGAACTTGCGTGCCGTGACGAGCACCCGACCTTCAAGCGACCCGACCGCCTTGTTGTACGAGTCCACGGTGTTCGTGAGGTTCTTGCGCAGGTTGAAGAAGTGCTCCGTCATGCCCGCCAGACGCGTGTACAGCTCTTTGCCGAGATCGCTGATCTGGCGCGCCTCGGCTGCGACGTGCTCCTGCTGCCATCCGTAATGGATGGCGCGTAGCAAGCCGATGAGCGTCGTCGGGGTGGCGGTGATGATGTGATGCTCGACGCCGAATTCGATGAGGCTCGGATCGCTTTCGAGCGCTGCGCTGAAGAATGATTCGCCCGGCAAGAAGAGCACGACGAATTCCGGGCTGCCGCTGAACTGCTCCCAATAAGATTTCTTCGACAACGCCATGATGTGGGTACGCACGTTCTGTGCGTGGACGCGCAAGAAGTCGCGGCGCTCGTGATCATCCGCGGTCTCGACCGCGTTGAGGTAGGCTTCGAGCGGCGTCTTCGCGTCGATGATGATGTACTTGTTGCCCGGCAGACACACCCGAACGTCAGGCCGGATGCGGCCTTCGTCCGTGCTGACCGTCTGCTGCTCGAAGAAATCGCAATGGTTGAGCATGCCGGCCATTTCGACCACGCGCTTGAGCTGGATCTCGCCCCAGCGCCCGCGCACCGTCGGCTGGCGCAGCGCGCGTACGAGGTTGGTCGTCTCCGAGCGCAGCGCGGTCTGACCGTCGGTCAGCGCCTTGACCTGCTCGTGCAGCGCCGCGTACGCGCCAGTGCGGTTTTTCTCGAGCTCTTGGATCTTCGCGTCTACTTTCTCGAGCGACTCACGCACCGGTTGCAGCGTCTGCAGCAACACCTGCTGGCGCTTATCCAGATCGCCTTGCGCGGATTCTTGGAACTTCTCCAACTGCGACTTGGCGAGCTCCAAAAACGACTGGTTGTTGCTGCGTAGGGCGTCGGCCGAGAGCGCTTTGAAGGCGTCTGACAGGGTCTGCTGGGCGGTCTCGAGCAACGCGGTTCGCTCCGCGCTGGATCGGCGCTCGCCGGCGAGCTGGGTCTCGAGTGTGGCCCGCTCGGAGCGCAGCTCGGCGAAATCATCCTGCAGTCTGTCGAACTTGGCATCGCGGTTGGCGAGCGCTTCGCGCAACGCGCGCGTGTCGGACGCTCGGAAGATCCAGACGAGAATGGCCCCGCCCAAGAATCCGGCGAGGAACAGCACGATCGGCAAGAGATTGCTCATGTCTTGATGTGTTCGCGAGTCTTCAGCCGCACGCCCTCGCGCGCGAGCAATTCGCGTTTGCGGGCGTTGCCGTTGCGACCATATGGTCCGATTCTGCCATCTGCATAGACGACGCGATGGCAGGGCACGAGCAACCATAGCGGGTTGCGTGCCATGACGCTTGCTGCGGCGCGGACTGCGAGCGGCCGCCGCGCGGCTCGCGCGAGCCAGCTATACGAGCGGGTCTCCCCGTAGGGAATCGTGCGCGCCGCCATGAGCACGTCGCGCTCGAATTCGCGCGCCCAATCGAGATCCAACGGCACCGCGTCCGCCTTGCCGCGCGCCGCGGCCTGGAGCCCTTCGCGCAAAGCAGCCGGAAAGCGCTTCTCCACCAGCCGCATGCGCAAACGCCCCTCGAGCTCGCGCTTGGCGCGCAGCGTCGCTCTTTCGATCGCAGCGATGCCGGCATTGGTCCATGCGACGCGCAACCGTTCTTTGCCGGCGCTCACCGTCGCGGTGAAGCAGGCGGGCTGAAAAGAGCGGTCAGCGGCCATAGCGGTGCATGATGCGTAGCAGCCGATCGTGCGGCAAGCCGTAGACTTTGTTGCCGTCGCGGCCGACCATCGTCTGTCCGGCGAGCAGCGCGTTGAGCACGGCTTCATCCGTCGCTTCGATGGTGGCGTCGAACAGCGCGTTCATATGGTAGAGATCGAACGCTGTCACCGGATAAGTCAGCTGGTCCGGATAATGCGGGATCACGTTGGCGGTCGAAAAGGCGATGACGAGGTCACCGCTGCCGGTGCGCGAGGTCGCGCCGGTGCGTCCCCAGCCCAAGACGACGTGGCGTGCCAGACGCTTCAGCGCATCGGGCAGCAGCGGGGCGTTCGTCGCCACGACGAAGATGATCGAGCCCTCGGTGCGCTTGCCCTCGGTCGGTTGAAGATCACGTATGTTCTCGCCGACCGGCACCCCAGCGACGGTGAAGCTCGAACGCCTCTCCGCGTTGTCGTTGACGAGCACACCGACGGTGTAGCCCCCGTCGGCGGCCGATACGACTCGCGACGCCGTGCCGATGCCGCCTTTGAAAGAGTACGCGATCATGCCCGTCCCCGCGCCGACCCCGCCCTGCGAGACCGGTCCGCCGCGCGCACGGTTGAGCGCGTCGATGACGTCCTGCGGTGAAGCGTGACGCCCTTGGATGTCGTTCAGGAAACTGTCGTCGCATTCGGCGACGACCGGCAAAGGCACGTCGTCTTGGATACCGATCTGCGGATAGTGCTGGATCATCCAAGAGACGACCCCATCGTCCACCCGTCCGACGTTGAGCGAGTCGGTGAGCACGATCGGGACCTCCAAGAAGCCCGATTCGGTGATCCATGCGGTGCCCGTCATCTCGCCGTTGCCGTTGAAAGGCCACGTCGCCGCGAACACCTTGCGGTGCCAGACGTCGGTCCGCGGGATGATCGCGGTGACGCCGGCGCGCACCGGACCCTTGCCGGGCACGAGCGTCCCGTCGCCTTGGATTTTCGTCACCTGGCCCACGAGCACGCCGGGCACGTCCGTGATCGCATCGTACTTGCCGTGGGCCAAGCTGCCCACTGTGATGCCAAGCGCGGACGCTTTCACATACGGGCCCGACGCGTCGAGGGCTTTGCTCTCGGCGCTGAGCAGCGTGAGGATGAGCAGCGTCATCAAGACGTGGGGATGTTTCATGTCATGTTGCTTCGGCGCTGCATGCGCTTCGCCTATCCGTCTGCACACAGGAGCATTGACGTCGAAGCGCGGATACGCGATGTGGATTTTTGTGAAACGCAAAACATTTGTCGGCGCGAGCGGCGCGATCGCTGCCGGCGCGCTGTCTGGATTGCTACCGCGCTCGGCTGCCCTGGCCACACAGCCGCCGGACAGCTCGAGTGAATTTCGCGTTCGCCTCTTCGGCGCCGGCGTCGTCGACGCGCTTGAGATATCAGGCGTCAACATGCGCGCGGGCGACGGCTCTGTCACACGCTTGGCTCAAAGCGTGGTTTTGCGTGACACGGCTGCAGGCTCACTCGTCGATGGCCGGCCGTGGGGTGGCAGCGAAGGCACGCTGACGTTGCAGGCCGACTCGCCCCTGCGGGTGACCGACCGCGCGCGCTCCCTCGACCGGCAATACGTGGGCGTCCTCGAGGCGCGCTGGACGTATGAGGGCCTGGTGCTCGTCAATCGCGTGCCGGTCGAAGAATATGTCGCAAGCGTGCTCGCGTCGGAAGCGAGTTCGAGCTGGCCGTTCGAGGCGTTGCGCGCGCAGGCGATTGCAGTTCGTACTTTTGCGTTTGTCGCGCGCGACGAACGCCGCTTGCGGGATTGGGACCTTAGCGATGACACCTCGAGCCAGGTCTATCGTGGACGCGCGGTCCTGAGCGATATCTTCGTGCGCTCCAGCGATGCCACGCGAGCACAGTTCATCGCCGTACGTGATGCTGCGGCGCAGGTCTTCTACAGCTCGGTGTGCGGCGGCCATACGGCTTCATTGTCCGAGTTGAACGGCCAATCGTTTCCAGCACACCTAGAAGGGATCGCCGACGTCGATGCCGCCGGCAACGCATATTGCGCGGCAGCTCCCTACTACCGCTGGCGCAACTCGTTGAGCAAAGAATCCCTCGCGCGCGTCGCCGGCGTCGTGCCGGAAACGCTGGACGGCTTCAGCGTCAGCGCGCGCTGGCCGAGCGGGCGGGTGAAAACCGTCCGGCTGGTGCGACACGATGGTACCCCCATGGACATGAGCGGGCGACAGTTCTATGCTCGTGCGCTGCAAGCATTAGGTTACAAGGTGCTGCCGAGCACGCTGTTCGACGTGCAGCCGGATGGCGCCGGGTTTGCGTTCAGCGGGCACGGCATCGGCCATGGCGTCGGGTTGTGCCAGTGGGGCGCTCGCGGCCGGGCTGACGCGGGCCAGCGCGCCGAGGAGATATTGCAAGCCTTTTTCCCGGGGACGCAGATCCGCAGTCGAAGCGCTTAGTAACGCACCAAGCGGTCGAGGACTTGGTCTTGTCCATCCCAGACCGCGTCGAGTCCGTGCTGCCAATCGTTGGCGAGGAACGCGAAGATCACCGGTCCGTGATGAGCGGTGAGCGCGAAGCCTGCGATGCTGCTGGCGCCGCTGATGTAACCGTCTTTGGCGTAGATCCTTCCCTTGGCTTGCGGGCTGAGGTCGCGCACGCCCACCGTACCTTCCATGCCAGCGCGCGGCAACAGCCGATACGGGGCTTCCAAGCGCTGGCGCGCCATGATGCCCAGCACGCCGGCGAGCATGCGCGCACTTATCTTGTTGCTGGCCGACAGACCGGAGCCGTCCGCGAGCACGCTATGGGCATGCAGGATCTGATGATGGCTGAGGAACTGGCGCTCCGCCCCGAGCGCGTTGGCCAGCGTGCCGAACCCCGTGGTTTTCCAGCCGACCGCGCGCAGCAGTTCTTCAGCGACGTGGTTGTCGCTGAGAAAGAACATGCGTTGCACGATCAGCGCCAAGGGCCTCGACTCGTGACGCCACAGCACAACGGCGCCGGGCGGGGCGGTATGCTCGGCCGCATATCCGGTGACGGTGATGCCGTTCAGGCGCAGCAACTGTAAGACGCTTGCGGCCGCCGCCTTGGTCGGGTGCGGCACGCTGCGCCAATATTTCTGTGGCGCCCCGTATGGGATCTCACCGCTGATCGCATAACCTGCTCCATTTGGCAGCACATCGATCCGCAGCGTGTTCGCGGCATCCGAGGCGACGGTGCTCACCGAAGCGATGACGTGCTCGGCCTCGCCCGGCGGGTCGACCGTCACCGTCGCCTCTTC
>JALYZS010000322.1 GCA_030948745.1 Vulcanimicrobiota bacterium
CCGAGACGTTCGCGCAGCGGCCGCTCAGACATCACAGCGCTAAGAATGCTAGCATGCTCTGTATGGCGTACAAGAAGCCTTCGAGCGCCACCTTTGCGGGTTAGGCCACTAAGATGGCAGCGAGCACGCGAGGGTGCGTCCGCCGCTTGACGAAGCCGCCCGCAGCCACCCGCATTTATCCGGAGAGGGCCCACATGCGATCAACATCATCAGCACGCATTTTCTTTGCGTGTGCCGTCAGCGCGCTCATCCTGGTGACGACGCTTCTCGGCGGCGCGACCGTGCGCGCCGACGAAAGCAACGTCACCCGTGCGACCTTGCCGAACGGTTTGCGCATCGTCATCGTCCGTGACCCGTTGGCACCCGTCGTCTCGACGACGGTCAACTATCTCGCCGGCTCGGACGAAACCCCAGCCGGCTTTCCCGGCACCGCCCACGCGCAGGAACACATGATGTTCCGCGACAGCAAGGGCTTGTCGGCCGCGCAGCTCGCGGATATCAATGCGGCGATGGGCGGCGACCTCAACGCCGACACCCAGAACACGGTGACCCAGTACTACTACACGGTTCCGGCTAAGGATCTCGGCATCGCGCTGCACGTCGAGGCGACCCGCATGCGCGGCGTGCTCGATTCGCAAGCGCAGTGGGCGCAAGAGCGCGGCGCCATCGAGCAAGAGGTCTCGCGCGACCTCTCCAACCCGTTCTACCGCTTCTTCTCCACCGCGCTGTCGCATGTGTATGCGGGCACGCCCTACGAGCATGATGCGTTGGGAACCCGGCCGTCATTCGACAAGACGACCGGCGCGTCGCTGAAACGATTCTACGATGCCTGGTATCATCCCAACAACGCGATCCTCGTCATCACCGGCGACGTGGATCCGGCTGCGGCGCTCAACCAAGTGCGCCAGCTCTTCGGCGGCATTCCCAAGGCCGCGCTCCCCGCCCACCCGGCGGTGAAACTGCACGCCCTCAAAGCTGAGACCATGAAGCTCGATACGGACTTCCCCGTGCCGCTCGCGGTCATCGTCTATCGCATGCCCGGTTTCGAAAGTCCCGATTGGGCTGCCGGTCAAGTGCTCACCGCGGTGCTGGGCAGCCAGCGCGGTGATCTCTACGGCCTCAGCGCCAGCGGTAAGGCGATCGCGACCGGATTTTTCTCGGTCTCGAATCTGCCCAAGGCGGGAGCCGCGCTCGCGTTCGGCGCGCCGCTCAACGGCGATGCCAACGCTATGGCAGCCGCGGTGAAGAGCGTGCTCGCGGACTACGTCAAGAACGGTGTGCCGGCGGACCTCGTCGAGGCGTCGAAGCGACGGCTGGTCTCGCAAGCCGAGTTCAACCGAAATTCTATCTTCGGCTTGGGCACCGCATGGTCGCAAGCGGTCGCGGTCGAGGGGCGTTCGTCACCGGATGACGATATCGCCGCGTTCCAACGGGTCAGCAAAGCCGACGTCGACGCCGCCGCCAAACGCTACCTGAACAACGAGACCGCGACCGTCGGCATCCTCACGCCGCGGCAATCCGGCAAAGCCACAGCGGAGAAAGGCTTCGGCGGCGCTGAATCGTTCGCGCCGAAAGAGACCAAAGCCGTCGCGCTGCCGAGTTGGGCGCGCAATGTCATCAGCTCGGTCAGCGTGCCACCGTCAAGCCTCTCGCCCGTGGAGACGACGCTGCCGAATGGCGTGCGGCTCATCGTCCAGCGCGAGAGCATCAGCCACACCGTGACCGTCGTCGGGCGCGTGAAGAGCAATCCGAAGCTGCAAGAACCTGCCGGCAAGGAAGGCGTCGCCGACGTACTGGGCGGTCTCTTCTCCTATGGCACGCAGTCGCGCGACCGCTTGACGTTCCAAAAGGCGCTCGACGACATCTCCGCACAAGAATCGGCAGGCAGCGATTTCTCGCTGCAGGTATTGAGCCCGAACTTCGAGCGCGGCGTCGAGCTGCTCGCCGACAACGAGCTGCATCCGGCACTGCCGGATGCAGCCTTCGCAACGGTGAAGGCCCAAACCGCACAAGGGCTGGCCGGCACCTTGACAAGTCCCGGCTATCTCACCGAACGTGCCCTGCTGGCCGCGCTCTATCCCAAAGACGACCCGTTGCAACGCGAGGCCACGCCCGCGACGGTGAACGGATTGACGCCAGCCGATGCGAAAGCCTATTTCAGCACGACGTTCCGCCCCGACCTGACGACGATCGTCGTCATCGGCGACGTGACGCCGGAGCAAGCTCAGGCAAGCATCAGCAAGTGGTTCGGCGGTTGGACCGCGAGCGGATCGAAACCCCAGACGGAGCTCCCAGCCGCGCCTCTCAACGCACCGGCAGCAGCCACCGTCCCCAACGCAGCACGCTTGCAAGATGACGTCACCCTCGAGGAGACGCTTGGGATCACGCGCGACAACCCTGATTACTATGCGCTGCAGGTCGGCAACCACGTGCTGGGCGGCGGCTTCTACGCCACCCGTCTGGCGCACGATCTGCGTGAAGTCGCGGGGTTGGTGTACACGGTGGCCAACCGCTTCCACGTCGGCAAGACGCGGTCGACCTATCAGGTCACGTTCGGCAGCGACCCGCCCAAGGTCAGCCAAGCGCGCGCTCTCATCGTGCGCGATCTGAAAGCCATGCAGACGAGCACGGTGACGCCGAACGAGTTGCAGCTCGCCAAGGCGTTGTTGCTGCAAGAGATCCCCTTGAATGAATCGAGCGAAGACGACATCGCGTCCCAGCTGCTCGACAATGCGATCGCGGGCTTAGCGCTCAACGAGTCCGAACTTGCCGCGCAACGCTACGTGACGGTGACCGCCGACCAAGTCAAGGCCGCGTTCGCCAAGTGGGTCCGGCCGGACAGCTTCGTGCAAGTCGTCCAAGGACCGCCGCCGAGCTAAAGACCCTAGCCGCCCGCCGCGGGTGCCAACAGATCAAAGGCGCCCTCGGCGGCGATGACTTCTCCGGCGCGCAGCCCGGATTCGATGAGCGTCGTGGTCTGATCGCCTGCGCCGACGCGCACGGTGCGCGGCGAGAACTGTTGCGTGCCGTCTTTCGTACCGGCGACGAAGACCAGCGTGTCGCCGGATTGCGGATCTTGGACGACCGCAGTGGTCGGCACGATGATGCCGCGCCGTCTGCCCGTGATGATGCTCGCATCGATGGAATCACCCGCGACCGCGTCCGGCGGGATACCGTTGACGACGACGGTCGCCTGCTGCGTGGCCGGATCCACGGCCGGGACCGCGGCGATCACTCTGCCGCCATACACGCGCGTCGAGCGCGGCACGCGCAGCTCGGCCGGATCGCCGGCTTTGATGTCGCGCGCCTGCGCGGCCGACACGCTCAACGTGGCTGCGTGCACGTAACTTGCGCCCAACTGCACGACCGGCATGGTCGGATCGGCGCTCTCGCCCGGGTGTTTGAGCACGGCGACGACGATACCATCGCTGGGCGCGCGCAGGGTGGCGTTGGCAAGGTTGCGCTGCGCCTCCGCCAATGAGGCTTGCGCGCGCATCGCGGCGCCCTGCGCCACGAGCAGATCGGTTTGCGCCTGCGCGTAATCCGCGCGCGCTTGCCCGAGCGAACCGCTGACGCCTGCCTGCGCGGTCGAGGCGCGTGCGTGCGCCGCGCGCGCATCCGCGCGGTCGGCTTCGAGCTGCGTGCGCGCTGCTTGCACATCTTTCGCCGCAGAGATGCCGGCCGAGAACAGGGTCTGCACGCGCGCCAGCGTCTGCTGGTCTGCTTGCACTTTCAGGTCGGCTTGACGCGCCGCCGAAGTCGCCGTCACGCGATCGCTCTGCGCCGTACCGGTGCCGTGTTCGGCACGCTGCAGGTTCGCCCGCGCGACCGCGAGCTTGGCTTGCGCGCTTTGCACCGCCGCTGGGCCGGACCCGCTGTACGTGCCGGCGGCGCTTTGCGCATCACCGCGCGCCTGCGACACCGCCAACTCGAACGGCGTCGGGTCGAGCTGGGCAAGCGTCTGGCCTGCGCTGACGCGATCGCCGACACGCACGTCGATGCTCGCGATGCGCCCCGCCACGGGGAACGCCAGGGCTGCCGTGCTGCCCGGCGGTGGGCCGACACGTCCGTGTGCCGCCACGCGTAGCAAGAACGTGCCGTCTTTGGCAACGGTGGACTTCACCGCGGGCGCGGCAACCGCCGGCGCTTGCGTGGCGCGATGGCGCAGCACGAAGAAGATGATCGCGATCAGCGCCACCCCGGCGACGACGGCCCACAGCCGGGCCCGGTTCGATCTCACGAATTGATCTCCAACAGCAGCACCGCGCGCGCGGTCGCTTCATTATATATAGCGGTCAGCTCGGCCAGCCGGGCGTCGTTATACGTCGACGCAGCCGCGGCCCGTTCGAGGCTGGATGATGCGCCGCTGCGATAGCCGATGGTCGTGGCGCGCAGTTCTTCCTGTGCGGCGGCCCGTGCCTTCGACGATGCGGCGGTCGCGAGGATGGCGGCGTTGAGATTGCGCACCGCGGAGCCCACCTCGAGCGTCACGGCGCGCCGGACGCCGCGCAGGCGTGCCTGCGCTTCGGCGAGTGTCGCCGCCGCACTGCGGACTTGCGACGCCGCCGAAGCGTTGAGCGGCAACTCGAAACTTGCATTCAGGGTCGGACCCTGGATCGGCTGGCCGACGTCGACGCCGTGCGCGTAGCCTGCGGACACGGTCAGGAGCGGCAGGATGCCGATGCGCGCGACCTGCAGCCCGGCGGCGTTCGCGCGGACGTCTGCGTTCGCCGACTGCACGTCGGCCCGTTGCGTCAGCGCGAGCTGGATCGCGGTGGCTGGGTTCAGCCACGCGGGCGAGACGGCCGGTACTTCGCCTGCGCTCGTCTGCTGCAGCGCAGCGGGGGGCACTGCGGTCTCCAGCGCGACTGCTTCGGTCGCGTTAGCGTCAGCCGCTTGCGCGGTCTCGGTATCCGCCGTGGCGCGCGCGACTGAGACCTCCGCCCGGACGACGTCGATGCGCGGTGCGTCTCCCGCATTCACGCGCTTTTGCGCGGCGGCGAGTTGGGATTGCGCCAGCTGCAAGGCCTCCTTGCGCACCTGCGCGGTGACCCGAGCCTGCAACGCTGCGAAATAGAGGTTGACGACTTTTGTGCGCTCGCTGCGTTCCGCCGTCAGCTCGTCGAACCGGGCGCTCCGATAGGCGGCCTCGGCCTGGACGATCGCGGGCACGAACGAGGAGATGTTACCGAGCGTCTCTTGCACGCCGACGTTGAGGCTATGCTGCACGATCACCGGCGGTTGCGGCGTGGAACCGGCCTGCGGATTGCGCGTATAGGTCGCGATGATGGAGGGTCCAAACGCGGCGCGGGCACGCGCGAGTGCCGCGGTAGCCGCATCCAAGCGCGCCCGTGCGATCGCGACTTCGGGTGACTGCGTGATGCCCTGGGCTTGGGCTTGCTGCAAGGTGAGTCCGCCGAAGGAGAGCGTCGGCGCTTGATAACTTCCCGTGAGCGAGGCGTCGGCTTTCGGCGGCGCTGCAGCCGGGATCGACGACGCTGAAGGCGATGGCCGGGGCACAGGGGTCGCCGCAGCCACGGCAGCCGGCGCAGCGTGCGCGGGTGGCGGGGCGCCCAGCGCCAATGCGGCCGCTTGCGCGGCGACTGCCAGGAGCACCATGCGGCGCGCCGCTCGTCTCACGCGGCTTCCTCGCGCCGGGTCTCGACCGACCCGACAAAGCCCGCATACAGCACCGGGATGAGGATGAGGGTGAAGATCGTGGCGGTGGACAGTCCGCCGATGACTGCGATCGCCAGCGGCCGTTCCATCTCGGCGCCCGATCCCAAGCCGATCGCGAGCGGGATGAGTCCGGCGATCGCCGCGAGCGTCGTCATGACGATGGGGCGCAGACGGGTGCGGCCTGCGACGACGAGCGCCTGCGTGATATCGTCGCCCGCATGGCGCCGCTTGCTTGCGACGTCCACCAAGAGAATGCCGTTCTTCACGACGATGCCGACGAGCAACAGCAGGCCCATGAACGAAGAGACGTTGAGCGGGGTGTGCGTCAGGAATAGGCTGAGCGCGACGCCGATGAGCGCAAGCGGAATGGCGGTGAGGATGACGGCCGGCACGCGGAAGGAATTGAACGTTCCCAGCATCACGGTGAAGACGAGCACGACGGCGATGAAAATGACGCTTAAGAATTCCCGGAAGGACGCCTGCTGTGCTTTGTATTGGCCGCCGACGGCGACATGGTAGCCCGGCGGCAGCGCGCTGGTACGCAAGAGTGCGTTGATCCGGCTGATGACGGCCGAAAGGTTGGCGCCGCTGATGCTGGCCGTCACGCGGACGACCCGTTGGCCGTTGATCTCGGTGATGTCGGAGGAGAGTGATTCGCGCTTGACGCGGGCGACCGCGCCCAAGGTGCTCGTGCCTTGCGACCCAGTGACCGGATTCGAGCTGAGCGAGTCGTAGCCGCCGGTTTGATCGCCCACCTGGATCCTCACAGGGACAAGCGTCGTCGCGCCGGGCACGCTCGTCGCCACGGTGCCTTGCGAGCGCGCACTGAGCGCGTTGGCGACGTCGCTCGCGTTGATGCCCAGTGCGGCGAGCCGCGAACCCGCCGGGGCGATGCGTAAGACGGGATCATCATAGGTGACGCCGCTGAACGGATCCACGATGCCGGGCACGCCCGCAAGCTTGCCAGCGAGATGGTTGGCGAGGCTGACGAGCACCTTCTGATCCACGCCGCTGATGGTGAGCTCGATCGGCGCGGGCGTTCCGGATAAGTCGTTGATCATGTCCTCCAGAATCTGGTGGAAATTCAGCTGTGCCGCCGGCACCGCAGCCGTCAGTTGCGCGCGCAGGTCATCGCTGATGAGCGTGTACGAAGGACGTCGCCCGACGGGTTTGAGACCCACGCGGATAAGCCCGCGGTTCGGCGGCATCGGGCTGAAGCCGTTGGAATCGATGCCGGTGAGGCGGCCCTCCGCGACGACCGAAGGATTGCGCACGATGACCTGCTCCATCGAGCGGGCGGCTGAGTCGGTGGCCTGCAGCGTCGTGCCGACCGGCATCGCATATTGTATCTCGAACTGTCCTTCATCCAATTTGGGAAGAAAATCGCTCGGCAGCAGCGCGAGCAGTGCGGCGGTCACCAGCAGCACGGCGCCGGCGCCGAGGAACACAGCCTTACGATGACCGAGCGACCAGCGTAACAGCGGTTCGTAGCGGTCGAGGACCCGCGCGATGAAACCATGTTCTTCTCTGTGGGTGCCGGCCACGCGGAGAAAGCGCGTCGCCAACGTTGGCGCGAGGAAAAGCGCCAGCCCCAAAGACACGACGAGCGCCGAAGCGAGCGTAAAGGCAAGAGCGCGGAAGAAAAATCCGGGGATGCCCGAGAGCAGCGCGAGCGGCAAGAACACGACGACGGTGGTCGCGGTCGATGCGGCCATCGCGCCGCCGATCTGGCTCATCGACAAGCGCACGACCGAACTGACGCCCAAGCTCGGACGCTCGCGCAGGTTGCGGGCGATGTTCTCGATGACGACGATCGCATCGTCGATGATGAGGCCGACCGCGACTGCCAAGCCGCCCACGCTCATCAAGTTGAGCGTCTGACCGGCGCGGCTCATGACGAACACGGTGATCGCCATTGCGAGCGGTATGACCGCCGCGGCCACGAGCGTCATGCGCAGATTGCGCAAGAACACCAAGATGACGATGATCGCGAGAAATGCGCCCAACAGAATCGCGTCGCGCAACGCCTTTTGCGACTCCGTGACCAAGACGGTCTGATCCCAATACTTGTGGACGGCCGTGCCTTGCGGCAAGTGCCGCTCCAAACCGCTCATGCGGCCTTGGAAGGCGGTCGCCATCTTCACGGCGTCCGCGCCCGGTAAGCCGTAGGCGTTGAGAATGACGGCCGGCGTGCCGCCGAACGCGGCAGCGTTGGTGGCCGGCGCCACCCCCAGGCGGACCTCTCCCAACGACGATATGGGCACGGAGCTGCCGTTGGCCAGCGGCACCGCCACCTGTCCTATGGCGGCGGCATCGCGCAGCGACGAATCGACGATGAGCACGTAGCGCTGATAGAAATGCGTCGCCAGCCCGACCGCGCGCACTTCGTTGGCGGTGCTGAGCGCGTTGGCCACCTGCGTCGGCGACACGCCGTCGGTGGCAAGGGTCGCCGCATCGAGGTGCACCTGAAATTCGCGGATGCGCCCGCCTGCCACCGCGACCCGCGCCAAGCCAGATACGCCCGCGAAAGCAGGGATGAAGGTGCGCTCTGCCATCTCGCGCAGCAGCGCGCTTGAGAGCGTGCTCGAGGTGATGGCGTAGGAGAGCACCGGCTCCTGGTTCGGGTTGACGATGTTGGCCTGCGGGTCGACACCAGGCGGCAGCTGCGCGCGGGTCTGCGCAAGCGCCTGATTGACCCAATTGAGGTCGGCTTGCGGATCGGTCTTGGGGTCGAAGGTGACGACGACTTCGGCCGATCCTTGGGCAGAGGTCGCCGTGACCTGTAGAACATTGGGCAGTGTCTGCAGACTGCGCTCGAGCGGCTGTGCGACGGCGATCCGCACTTGCTCGGGCGGCAGCTGGCCGGCGTCGGCGACGACGTCGACCTTGGAGAACGACATCGTCGGGAAAATGCTCTGCGGTGTCGTCGTGTAGGCGTAGATCCCTAAGACGGCGAGCACCGCGACGACGAACAGCAATACTTTGTCATGCCGCTGCGCGAAGTGCCCGATGTCCATCCGCGGGTTACCGGCCTACGCCGTTGACGCGCTCGATCGCGAGCGCGGTCGAACCGCCGGTGCCGTGGCAGATCGACGCCAGGCCATAGGTGACGTCGCGCTCCTCCAATGCGTTCAGCAGCGTGACGAGCAGACGGGCACCGGACGCGCCGATGGGATGGCCGAGGGCGATCGCGCCGCCGTGGACGTTGAGGCGATCGCGTTCGACGTGGAGCTGGCGCTCGAACAGGACATTGCTCAGCGCAAAGGCTTCGTTGTTTTCGAACAGATCGAAATCGTCGAGCTGCATGCCCGTCCTGTGCAGTAGTTTCTTGACCGCGGGTATGGGCGCCTCAGCGAAACGCCACGTGGGACCGGCCGACCAGGCGCAGCCCAAGATCTTCGCCAGCGGCTTGAGTGAATGACGAGCGACGGCTTCAGCGCCCGCGACGACTAACGCCGCGGCACCATCGGATATCTGGCTTGAATTACCCGCGGTCAACACGCCGTCCAAGGCGAACGCCGGCCGGAGGCTCGCGAGCGATGCGATGGTTGTTTCAGGCCGCACCCCTTCATCTGCATCAACGAAAGCCGTACCCTTTTTGTTCTTCACCGGAACGGGGGCGATCTCGCGAGCGAAGACCTCGCGCCGCGTGGCGTCAGCCGCCCGGGCATGTGAGAGGACGCCCCACTCATCTAGATCATTTCGGGCGACGCCGTACTCGCGTGCCAGCCGTTCGGTCTCGGCACCCATGGCTTCACCAGTCG
>JALYZS010000344.1 GCA_030948745.1 Vulcanimicrobiota bacterium
CTGCAGACGCGCGACCGGATGGTGGGAAGTATGCGGTCCGGCCGTTCGGCCGTGAGCAAGAAGAGCTTGCCTGGGTTGGGCTCTTCGAGCTCCTTGAGCAGCGCGTTGTAGACCTCGTCGCGCGTCACGAAATCGAAGTTGGGGACGATGCACACCAACCGCCCGCCCTCATAGCTGCGCATGTGCATGAGCTGGATGATGCGGCGTGAGGTCTCGATCCCCATGACGTCGGTCTTGCGCGTCTCCGAGCCCTTGCCCGCGAGCCGATCGGCCTCACGGATGAACTCCTCGCTTATGACGATGGTGTCGCCTGAAGAACCGGCGATCGCGCGCCGGCATGCATCGCACTCGCCGTCGTAGCCGACGGGAAAGCTGTGGGGCCTTTGGCAGTGCAGCGTCATCGCCAACATTGTGGCGAAGGTCTGTTTGCCCACGCCGCGCGGTCCGGTGAGCAGATATGCATGCGCGAGCTTGTCCGGCCCCAGCTTGGCGAAGTACTCGAGGACGTGCCGCTGGCCGCTGAAGGGCGGCATGGGTCGCGGCCGCTCCGGCGCGACCTGCTCGGGTTCACGCCGCTTAGGCATGCCAGCGCTCGAGCACGGTCGCGCGGATATGTGCCGCGATGAGCCCCTGCTCTTGGGTGCCGTCGAGCACGACGAAACGCTGCGGGTTCAGGCTTGCGAGCTCGCGGTAGCCGAAAGCGACGCGCTCGTGGAAGGCTGGCGTCTCGCGCTCGAGCCGGTCGGCATCGCGCCCGTGCAGGCGTTCGTGCAGCGCCGCCACGGGGATGTCGAGCAGAAACGTGAGATGCGGCTCGAGCCCGCCGGCGGCAAAAGAATTCAGCTCCATCAACGGCTGCAGGGCGACCCCGCGCCCGTAACCTTGATAGGCAAGCGTCGAATCCCAAAAGCGGTCGCTGACCACGAGCTGTTGCGCCGCAAGCGCGGGCGCGATGATGGTCTCCACCAGTTCTGCCCGAGCCGCGTTGAGCAGTAGCGCTTCGGTCTTCGAAGCCATGCGCGCGTCCTTGCCGATGAGCAGCGCACGGATCTGCTCTCCCAGCTCCGTCCCTCCCGGCTCACGCGTGAAGACCGCAGGCACGCCTTCCAGGCGCAGTGCCTCGGCCAGCAATCGCACCTGGGTGGATTTGCCGGAGCCCTCGACGCCCTCGAACGTGACGAACAGCGCGCCCGCTATCGAGCGGCCTCCTTGAAGATGCGTACTCTGCGATTGGGCTCGCTGCCGGTGGAGCGCGATTGCAGATGATACTTCTCGACCAGCTGGTGCTGCAGCCGGCGGATGTAGGAAGATTGCGGCGAGAGCTCCACCGGTTTGCTGTGCAGCATCACCTGATACGTCGCCTCCTCCGCCTCGCGCAATGCGATCTCTTCCTCATCCACGGACGGCAGATCATACAAGTCCTTGAGACACGTCTGGATCTGCGCGGTCGTGTTCGTCTTGATGGCGTAGATGGGGACGTTTTGTGCGGCGATGTCACGCAGCTTGCCGTTATCGCGCCGCTCAAGCGCTTTGAGGGTGAGCACGACATCCGCGTCATCCCATTTGCGCGCGATGCTCGCGGGCACGCGCAGATTCGCGATCGCGCGCTCGATCTTCGAGCGGCTCACGCCATAGGGGAAGATGCGGACCGCTTCAGCGCTCTCTTCCTCGTCTTCCGGTTCGGCGTATTCCCGCACGCCGTAGAGCGCATGCGCCGGGGCGGAGATGCGGCTCTGCACGGTCTGTTTTTCCGCCTCTTGCAAAACCTCCACACCGCCCGCGGCATTACGCACCCGCACTTCCGGCCGCGGCTCGTGGCCGCGCAGCATGGCGTCGATGACCTCCGCCACCGGCGTGTGGATGGCCAGGCGATTGCGATCCTGGATCTCGATGACGACGTCGAACGTGGGCGACGCTTTGCGCTCGAGCACGGTCTTGCGCGTGCCGCGGCGGCGGGCTTCTTCGTCGGAGAGCGTCACCGCGCCGACGCCGCCGATAAGATCGCTCAGCGTCGGGTTCATCAAGATGTTCTCGAGGTCGATGCCGTGCGCGGTGCCGATGAGCTGCACGCCGCGTTCGGCGATCGTGCGCGCCGCGAGCGCCTCGGCCTCCGTGCCGATCTCATCGATGACCACAACTTCGGGCATGTGGTTCTCGACCGCTTCGATCATGACCGCGTGCTGGTTGGCGGGCACGTCCACCTGCATGCGCCGCGCGTGTCCGATGCCTGCGTGCGGCACATCGCCGTCGCCTGCGATCTCATTGCTCGTGTCGACGATGACGACGCGCTTGCGCAGGTCGCCCGACAGCACGCGCGCGACCTCACGCAGCATCGTGGTCTTGCCGACGCCAGGTTTGCCGAGCAGCAGGATGGAGCGGCCCGAGCGCACCACGTCGAGGATGATGTCGATCGTGCCGTAGACCGCGCGACCGACACGGCAGGTCAAGCCGACGACCTTGCCCGTGCGGTTGCGCAAGCACGATATGCGATGCAGGGTCTGCTCGATGCCCGCGCGGTTGTCTTTGCCGAACTCGCCCACCCGTCCGACCACGAACCCGAGGTCGTCGGGCGTCACCACCGCCTCCGACAGGTTGCAGTAGTCGTGCGGATACCGCGCCTCAGGCAACCGCCCGAGATCCAGGATCACTTCGATGAGGTCCGGCAGATGGGGAAGATGGGTCAGGGCGTTGCGGATGGGCGGCGGGAAGATGTCGAGGAGGGCGAACAGCTCCCAGTCGGCGGCGGCGTTCTGGGCAAGGTCCTCTTTCAAAAAGTCGTCACCTCATTGGCGTTTAGCCTGGAAGCACGCGGATCGTGTGCAGTTGCGGATCGACCGGACCTTGCATGTGGCTTCCGGCTCTGCGTTCCAGCTGCAGGTATTCGACGATCTCCGAACTGATTCGTTCGCCCGGGCACAGGATCGGTATCCCGGGCGGATAGGGCGTCACCACCTCTGCGCAAATCTTGCCAATGCTTTCGTCCAGTCCGATTTCGACATGGTCGGAGAGAAACGCCTCCCGCGGCGTCACAACTTGTTCAGGAATCGGTGGCAATCGATACGTGCCGTGCTGCAACCGTTGTCGCAACATGCCGCTGGGAGCGATCGCCGCGCCGCTGCCGTCGGCGTGCGCCAGTCCGCGCACCGCAGCGACCAGCCGCGCGACCGTCGTCTCTGTGTCGCCGATCGTCACGAGTGCGACGACGTTGAAGAGATCGGCGAGCTCGATCTGCACGCCGAAACGCTCGCGCAGAATCGCGTCGGCTTCATAGCCCGTATAGCCGAGATCTTTCACGTTGATGACCATGCGCGTCTCATCGTAACCGGCGACGCCCGGGCGGCCGACTTGATCCCTGCCCATGCAATAGACGCCTTCGATCGCGTTGAGCTCGCGGCGCGTCTGGCGGGCGAGCGCCAGCGTGCGGCTGAGCAGCGCCTCGCCCTGCGTCGCCATCTGCATGCGCGCGACGTCGAGCGAAGCCAGGAGCACGAGTGAGGGGCTCGTGCTTTGGAACAGGCGCAGCGTGCTGCGCAGACGGCCTTGCTCGATGCGGTCGCCGGTGGTGTGCAGCATCGAGGCCTGGCTCATGCCGGCGAGCAGTTTGTGCGTCGAGTTGACGCATACGTCCGCGCCGCTCGCCGTTGCTGACGGCGGAAGTTCCGGATGGAAATGGAGATGCGGCCCCCAGGCCTCGTCGACGAGCAGTGCA
This sequence comes from Vulcanimicrobiota bacterium, assembly GCA_030948745.1. GTDB lineage: Bacteria > Vulcanimicrobiota > Vulcanimicrobiia > Eremiobacterales > Eremiobacteraceae > JALYZS01. The sequence goes on from JALYZS010000344.1 coordinate 3,710, forward strand.
ACGCCGTGTGCGTGCGCGATCGCGGCGATGGCTTCGAGGTCGGCGGTCGCGCCGTAGTACGTCGGGCTGGTGATGAAGACCGCCCTGGTCTCAGGATGCATCGCGAGCGTCTCGCGTACGGTTTGCGGCGTCACGCAATGGTCCACGTGCAATGCCTGGTCGACCTCGGGCGTCATATAGATGGGCCGGGTGGCGCTCATGATGAGAG
>JALYZS010000355.1 GCA_030948745.1 Vulcanimicrobiota bacterium
CTCAGGTCCTATCGCCATCGAACGATCTGCGATAATTGTAGCCGTTTGCTCATCTTAAAAGGGTTATAGGAGCTTCATCGGCTCAAAAACCGCACGGTTTAGTAATTGATGGAACCGAGCACAGCCGGAGAACGTTTGATACGTTGTGCCCTAACTCATATGGGTCTTTCCCTGATTCCAGGGGTTACGTACGGCTGGTCCTTATGCTATAAGTACTTTACTGTACTGAAAGGTCAAGGCGAAAGTCTAAACCAGGGGTGCGCCACCGAAACTAGGAGGGATCATGGTTACCGAACAGGTCCGCGTCGCAGTTGTCGAGGAGCAGGCACTGTTTCGCAAAGCGCTCTGCCAGGTGTTGGCAAAGGACGAACGCTTCAAGGTCGTTCCTGAATGCGTCGATCATAGCGACATACAGCGTATCGCGAACGCCAAACCGGACATCACGCTGCTTGACGTCGACTTTCAAAAAGGCGACCCTGTCGACTCGGTTAAGCAGCTGCGGGAAGCGCACCCCACCGGGAAGATCTGCTTGCTCTCGATGCACGCGCAACAAGCGCTGCTCGAACGCAGCCTCGTCCACGGGCTTGAGGGCTACGTCATCAAAGATATCGGCTTGATGGACCTGTCGCGGGCGTTGCTCGCGATCAACTCGGGCGATTTCTATGTCGACCCGCGTCTGGCCGGCAGCATGCTGCGGCGCATGAGCGAACGGCGCTATAAAGGTGATCCCACCGAGCTGTCGGAGCGTGAGACCGACGTCATCCAACTGATCGCCATCGGCCTCTCGAACAAGCAGATCTCTGAAAAACTGTTCTTGAGCGAGAAGACGGTCAAGAATCACATCAGCCGCATCTTCAGCAAGCTCAACGTCACCGCACGCACGCAAGCGGCGATCTACGCGATCAAGAGCGGGTTGGCGTAAGGCGGCTTAAGCGCTGCGCAGATAGCGCGGCAGGTTGAACAAACGGCGGTGCCATTGCGCGTCGTAACAGCGCAGGCCGCCGTTTGTTTTTGCATAGGCCGTTGCCGCTTGCGCCGCTTCCTCTGAGTCAGGCTTCCAATCGGTGTGCAGCTGGCAGAGCGCGAAACCCCATTCGGTGTCGAAGGCGGGCACGTACGCGGCGTAGGGCGCCACATGGGGGAAGGCTGCGCGCAGGCCGGCGATCATGCTGGTGTGCAGCGCATGGTTGTGCGGCCCGCACATGGAGGCTTGCAGCGCATAAACCCCGCGGTCGCTCAAACGGGCGCGGATCGCGGCATACATCTGCGGGCTATGCAGCGCCGCGGACGGCGAATCCGGCAAAGGCTCCGTGAGGTCGCCGATGATTACGTCGAACTGCTCGTCCGACTCCATCACATAGCGTAGGGCATCCCCGATGACGGTGTCCGCCCGCGGATCCTGGAACGCCCCCGCGCTCCACTCCGGCAGATGACGTTTGCACAGCTCCACGACTTCGCCATCGATGTCCACCATGACGACGCGTCGCATGCTCGGCACGCCCAAGAGCTCGCGCATGCTCGCGCCTTCGCCGCCGCCGAGTATGAGGGCACTGCGCGGCGAGCCGCCTGCAGCGACGCACGCGGGGTGGACAAGGGCCTCATGGTAGATGTGCTCGTCGAGCGCAGCGCTTTGGGTGTCACCGTCGAGCACGAGCATCTTGCCGAACAACGGACTGACGACGATCGCGTAGGCTTGAAAAGCGCTGCGGCCTGAGACGATCGTCTGGCTTATGCTGTGGCCGTGGAGCTCTCCGGGAGCGACCTGCTCAACGTACCACTGAAAGTTTTCGGTTTTTGGCACCGGGCTGTACCCCCGCTGAGCGCCGGCCGACGATATGGCTGTACACTCCGTCCTCGTCCGGCATGCCACGGCGCACTTCTGTGGTCAGCATCTGTTTGGCTTGGAACTCGGATGCCGCGAAGCGGCACGCCGTCCAGGGCTGCGTGTGCTCGCCGCACGTGTAGATGTCCATGGCGGCGTAGCCATACTCAGGCCACGTATGGATGGACAAATGCGACTCGGCTATGACAACGACACCGCTCACGCCCTGGGGGGCGAAGCGGTGAAAAGCGGTTTGCAGGACTTCTGCGTTAGCGGCCTTTGCCGCGGCGACGAGTATGTTCGCTACTTGGTCGACGTCACTGAGAATGTGTGCATTGCAGTCTGACAGTTCGACGAGAATGTGGGTACCAAGTGCTTTCAACCATCCATCCCCCTGCGACGGAGAGAGTAGGGAGATCCGACCTCCAATTCAGCGGGAAAGGCGCGCAAAGGCGTACCGAAGTCAAATATTAGGGCATTTGCCCGCCTTTGTAAACCCTTCGCGCTTACTTTGTACGACAAAGTACGACATTAGTACTTGTTTGCGGCGGGACGAGCTTGGTTTGCGGCTTCGGATAGCGTATGCTAGTACTTCTCCGTTCCGGTTGAAAGGGTCTCTACCATGTTTGCCGTCATCGAAGCCAATGGAAGGCAGCTGCGAGTCAAGGAAGGGGACCTGGTGCGCATCGACCGCGTCGCCGGCAACGCCGACGAGGAGGTCGTGTTCGGCCGCGTGCTGTTCGCCCACAACGGCGACGACTTCCTGATCGGCGCGCCGCTCGTCGACAAGGCTTCCGTGACGGCGCGCATCGTCCGCCAGGCACGCGACCCAAAGATCATGGTCTTCCATTACAAGCCCAAGAAGCGTATCCGCAAGCGCTACGGGCACCGCCAGCCCGTCACCGAGCTGCGCATTGAGAAGATCGCGCTCCCCTAAGCGGGCCCGCCCCGGCATCCTGGTTCGTTACGAGCGGAAAGGCGGCGTCATCGCCGCCTTCGACCTTTCTGGGCACGCGGGCTTTGCCACCGCTGGACGGGATATCGTGTGCGCGGCGGTCAGCGCGCTCGTGCTGGCGACCAACGAGGGCTTGCGCCTCCACTGTGCCCAGCGCGCCGACGTCGCGGACACACCCGAGCATTACACCGTTCGTCTCAAGGGCGCCGTGAGCCGCGAGGCCATGGCGGTCGTGGAGACGATGCTCTCCGGTCTGAAAGCGATAGCCGCAAGCTATCCTGGGAATATATCTGTGCGGGCTGCGCGGATCGCCGCACAGGGCTCCGCCTCGGCTGAGCGAAATCGAGCCATTCCGGGATAACCAACAGGAGCATGCATGATGGAGTCCATGACTGACCTCAACCCGAACTACACCAACGGTCCCTCGGGATCGCGCGAAGACCGTAGCGGTGACGGCGATATGAAGCGGACGCTCCTTGCGGGTCTGCTCGGGGCGGTAGTCGCCTCCGCCGGATACCTCATCTACAGCCGGCTCGAGGAAGATCAAAAGCACGCGCTGCGCCAGTCGGTGGGGAAGTTCGTGGAAGACAAGATCTCTGATGTCCGCTCGCAGCTGAAGTTCTAGCTGACCGTCCAAACATACGTTTGTCATACGTCGGCCCCAACAGGGGCCGATATTCTATTCATGCGCCGGCTCATCGTCGCCATACTTTTTATTGGCCTTGCCATCTTCTCGCGCGCCACGACCGCCGACGCTTCCAGCCTGAAGCGCGGCGCGGGGGCTAACAGCGAAGAGGCCATGCGGGCATACGTTTCGGCGATTCGCTACTTCAACCCGACGATCGACGAGAATGAGGCCCGACATATCGTGGTCGCCATCGTGCGTGAGACAAAATCCGCGGGCATCGATCCGCGGCTCGTCGTCGCCATCGTCGCGACCGAGAGTTCGTTCGATCGCACCGCTCGCAGCTCAGCCGGAGCCCTCGGGCTCGGACAGCTCATGCCTGCGACCGCGAGTGAAGACAACGTCTCCAACGCGCAAGACATCGATCAGAACATCCACGGCACGGTGTTGACGCTACGGGGCGACTTACAGCACTATGCCGGCTTGAGCATGCAGAAACGCTACGTGTGCGCTATCGCTGCGTACAACGCAGGCACCGGAGCGGTTGATGAATATAACGGTGTGCCACCCTACGACGAGACCGTCCATTATGTCTGGAAAGTGGTGGTCCTGTGGCGGCGCTTTTGGGGGATGTCAGCCACTTAAGCAGCTGAGGGCGGCGGATCTTTGTCCAGCGTGGTTTCCGCAAATTCGGTCAACGGCAGCGGCGTGTTCGGGTCGCTCGGCGGTTCAGCCAGCGCCGGCGGCGCCTCCCACTCCGTCGGATACGAGGCCGCCGAGAACTCGCTCGTATCCGCGGCCCGCTCCATCTCTTGCATAAAGGTGTGCGTCGTAGTTTGAATATGACGCATGGCTTCACCAAGCTGCCGCGCGATTTTCGGCAGCTGGTCCGGGCCGAAGAGCAGCAGCGCGAGGATGAAGACAATTGCGGTGTCCGACGGACTGAGCATTATAGCGTTGGTTCAGCATCCGCAAAGGTTCCCATTTGTAGTGCCGCCGAACAAATGCGCCTCGTTCCTGCCCCCTTGGCGCCCTCCGACGTGCGATGGGTTTCTCATTCGTTGAAAATCTACTATACGAAGAACCAACGCGAAGAAACGGTGGGGTCGCTTGCCACGCTGAAGAAGATATTGTCACGCTTCGTCCATCACCGGGTCTTTTATGAGATGTCGGCCCGGCAGCGGACCACCCGGCAACTCTATTCCGTCAAGAACACGTTCACGGTGGGCCGCTTCGAGGTTGACGGCAGCATCGAGCTCATCATCACATTGTTCGATGCCCATAACCAAGCGCACTCGGTCGAGATCGTGAACCCGCATGCGCTGCGCGTGTACGATGAGAACCCGGCCAAAGGCTTTGCCGTGGTCTTCTACGCGGACGAGGCGGGCGAGTTCGAAGTACGCTACTACATTCGAGATGAGGGTGAGGATGAAACGTCACCCAAGCGCTCGGCCTTGGAGCGTATCACGTTGCCCCAGCTCATGGAATACTTACATGAGAGTTTGAGCGCGGATGTCCTCGAAGTGGGCGATTCGAAAAAACGCTGACCTCGGTTCAGGTGCGTCGCTTCCAAAAACGCAATCGCTTCTTCGTCGCTTCAGCCTTGCTTTCGTACTTTGCCGCCAGCCGAAGCTCTCGCACGCTTGCTGCGATGTCCCCGCGCTTGCGCAACAACACGCCCAGGTTGTAGTGCGCAAATCCGTAACTCGCATCGATGCGCAAGGCGGTTTCGTAGTGAACTTGCGCCGCATCGAGTTGACCCGCTTCAAGCGCGAGATTGCCCAAATTGACCAGCGCGGGCAGGCAGCGCTCGTCCTGTGCGAGCGCCTGCTGGAAATCCGCTGCGGCGGCGTCGGGGTGGCCTTGCCGCAGGCGGCAAACGCCTCTCTTTGCGTAGCTGAGCGCGGTATTGTCGCTCGCGTCGATCGCCGACGTGAAGAGCTCTTGCGCCAGCGGAAACTGCCCGCGCTCGAACGCGATCATGGCTTCTTTAAATGTGCTCAGCATGTACTCACTTCGATGGTCGCGTAGTCAGCGTATTATGCGCATTGATGTGGTGACGCTCTTTCCCCAGTTCTTTGACCCGATATTGGGTGGTAGTATTCTGGGCCGCGCGCAAAGCAAGGGCATCGTCGAATTTCATGTTCATGACTTATGGCGGTGCGTGCCTGCCGGTGAGCGGGCCGACGACGCTCCGTATGGAGGCGGTCCCGGCATGGTGATGCGGCTGGGTCCTCTCATCAGTTGCATGGAAGCGTTGCTCGGACCCGATCTGAGCACCCCGGAGGGCTGCAAGGTCGTTGTCCCTTCACCTGCGGGCACAACATTTTCACACGCAGCCGCCGCACAGTTCGCCTCGGACACCCGCCTGATCTTTGTGTGTGGTCACTACGAAGGGCTGGACGAGCGGTTTTTCGAGCTCGTGAAGGCGACCGAATACAGCCTCGGCGATTTCGTGCTGACCGGAGGTGAAATACCGGCCCTTGCGTTCATCGACGCGACGGTGCGGCTCTTGCCGGGGACGATAAATCCACAAAGCCCGACAGAGGAGTCTTTTTTTAGCGGATCTCTTGATTGGCCTCACTACACCCGGCCCGCGATTTTTCGCGGCCTTGCCGTACCCGAGGCGCTGTTGAGCGGCGACCATGCCCGGGTCAAAGCCTGGCGCTCAGAGCAAGCCCTCCGGCGTACGGCGGTCCGTCGGCCCGATCTGGTTGCGGAGCGGCGCGTCCCTTAAGGCGGGAGCAACGCTGGGTGCGTCAGATTCGCTCACAAGGGTTGAAGCCGTTTCGAGCAGCGTGTTATACTTCTTTAGTTCTGATATAGAAAGCGCTGGTCGCAGCGTCGAATCCCTCGAGGAGCGGCGCTTTTTTCACGGCTGTTCCGAAAGATCGAGTATCGTGTAATGGATGTCGCACATCTGCTGGGGGATTCCCAGAAGAAAAAACGGGTTGCCGAGTTCGGCTCTGGCGATACCGTCAAAGTTCATTCCCGGGTGACCGAGGGCAACAAGGAGCGGATTCAGGTTTTCGAAGGCATCGTCATCGAGCGCAAAAACGGTGGCATGGCCGAGAGCTTCACGGTCCGTCGGATCGCACACGGCGTCGGGGTCGAACGCTCGTTTCTCATGCATTCGCCGCGGGTCGAAAAGGTCGATGTGCTGCGTCGCGGCCTCGTGCGCCGCGCCAAACTCTTCTACTTACAGGATCGCGTCGGTAGCAAAGCCACCCGCATAAAAGAGAAAAAGTAGTGCAAGGATGAGCCCAGTAGTCCTCGGTGCCATCCTCGGCATCTTGGCTGTTGCACGGGTCGTTATTTGGGTTGCTCCGGTCACGGTGCCGAACGACAAGCAGCGAAGCATCGTACGAGAGTACCTCGACGCGTTTATCATCGCTGGCGTCGTTGCGCTTGTGCTCATGCATTTCGTCGTTCGCACGTTCTGGATACCCTCTGGATCCATGCTGCCCACCCTCAAGATACACGATGTCCTGCTGGCGAATGAGATACAGTATCGCCTGGCCGATCCCAAGGATGGCCAGATCGCCGTCTTCGAGCCGCCGCCCGCTTTGGGCACGACCGACTTCATAAAGCGCGTCATGGCTGCGCCCGGCGACCGGTTCCGGGTGCACAACGGGCAAGTTTACCGCAACGGTGTGGCACTGCGTGAGCCATACCTCGCCGCGCGACCGGACTACGAGCTCGAAATCAGAGATTACCAGATCGTCGTGGACGGAGTGCCGCTGGATGGGGCCGCGGGCCGAGCGGTCGTGCCGCCGCGTGCGGAGTGGCAGGCACCCGACCGCATCCCGCGCGGTTACTACCTGATGTTAGGCGACAATCGTAACGATTCCGATGACGGTCACCTCTGGGGCCTGTTGCGACGCGACCAGTTTGTTGGTCACGCGTTTCTCGTTTTTTGGCCCTTCGGGGACGCTAAGTTCCTGCACTGATCTTTAGGTAGCAGACTGGCGAGAAGGTCGCCGTTCCTGGCCGTGAGAAAAATACCGTCCGTGCCGCGCGGTATAGAATTTACTCTTGAGGCACGGTCAGGTGTCAGAGTGGTCGCGGCCGGTGACGAGGAACTAGAGCGTTCCGTTCGAGGTCACCGGTTGGCGCGTCGTATACTGCGCCTCTTCGTAGAGGGCGCGTGCTTACTAGCCCTCCTATCGCTTTTTTTCGTCCGTTTCCCCCAGGTCGAAGGACGCTCCATGCGCCCAAGCATCGAGCAAGGGTATCACGTGCTCATCAACACGGCGGCCTACGATGTCCATGTCGGACCGATGCAAATGCATTTGCGTGCCATCGATCGAGGAGACATCGTCGCCTTCGAGCGGGATATGAGCGACCGGCGTCGGATGTTCCTCAAGCGCGTCATCGCTTTACCAGGTGATAGGGTGGAGGTGGTTGCGGGGCGACTCATCGTCAACGGACAACCCCTTCGAGAGACCTACGCGACGATTGCGTTTAACGGCAGCATGCCGGAAACAACTGTCCCTCCTGAAAGCCTTTTTCTCGTCGGCGACAATCGAGCGGATTCCGATGACTCGCGGTCTTTTGGTCCGGTGCCCCAGACGGCCATCCTTGGAAAAGCCGCGATTATCATCTGGCCACTCAACCGCGTCCAGCGGATCCACTGACCCGTTGACAACGTCTTGGTTTCCCGGTCATATGGCTGCCGGAATGCGTGCAGTCTTCGACCTGGCCAAGCTCGTCGACGTCGTGCTCGAAGTACGCGACGCGCGTATTCCGGAAGCGACCGCGGTCGTCGAGCTGCATAAGGCCCTAAAGCAAAAGCCGCGAATCGTCCTGCTCAACAAGGCTGACCTCGCTAGCCCTGCAGCAACACGCCGCTGGGTGACAAGTTTAGGGCGCCGAGGAGTTCGCGCATTGAGCGGCATCGGTACGCGTGCCGAATCGTTACGGCCGCTACGCGCAGCATTGCTCTCGGCTGAGCGCAAGCGGGTACGCGTCCGCATCGCAGTTGTCGGCGCCCCCAATACCGGGAAGTCATCCGTGATCAATGCTCTCCTTCGCCGTAAACGCGCAGTTGCCGAGAATAGACCGGGCATCACTCGGCACGTCAAATGGCTTGCACTAGACAAATCCGCCGAACTCTTGGATACGCCGGGCGTGTTGCAGCCGCGAATCGATCCCCGCGTTGCCTGGAAGCTCGCTCTGTGCAGTGTCGTCCCCGAAAGAGCGTTCGATGTCGAGGACGTCGTCGCGCATTTTGTTGCCTGGTTATCGGTGCAACCAGACGGACGCGGGATGCGCGGGGTGGTCGGCGAACGTGACGCGTTCCCCGACGCGGCTCGGATTTTGAAAGCCTTCCGGTCAGGAAAACTTGGTCGCATGAGCCTTGAGGATCCAGCACTCGATGACGCCTAAAGAACGCCGCCGGCTCTACCGTCTTCATTCATTCGAACGGGAAGCATGGAAGACCGGGGCGCGATATCTGTGCGGCGTTGATGAAGCCGGACGAGGTCCCCTGGCGGGGCCCGTTGTCGCATGCGCCGTCGTCCTCGACAAGCCGATGTATGTCGAATTCCTCAATGACAGTAAGGTCGTAGTCTTATCTCGGCGCGAGATGCTTGACGAGACCATCCGTGCGCGAGCGGTCTCGT
>JALYZS010000376.1 GCA_030948745.1 Vulcanimicrobiota bacterium
GGTGAGCGGGATGATGTAGCCGAGCCACTGCAAGACCGCCGGCATGAGGTCGCGCTGGAAGATGAAACCCGAGAGCAGAATCGACGGCAGCGTCACCGCGAAGGTCATCAGAAACGCTTGCACTTGCGTGCGCGCAAGACTGGAGATGAGCAGTCCCAAACCCAGCGCCACGAGGAGAAAGCCTGCGCCCAGCACGAGCAGCAACGGAACGCTGCCCGCGATCGGCACGTGGAACACGAAGACCATCGCGGCCAGCACGCCCAGGAAATTGATGAAGCCGATAGCGGCATAGGGCACGATTTTTCCCAGCATCATCCCGGTCGCGCCGATCGGCGTGACGAGTAGCTGATCGAGGGTTCCGCGCTCGCGCTCGCCGACGATCGACAGCGCCATCAGGAAGATCGTGATGAGCTGCATGATGACGCCGATGAGCCCGGGCACGAAGAAGTTCGCGCTGCGCAGGCCGGGATTGAAGAGCATGCGCGGCCGCACGTCGACGAGACTACCGCTGACGACGGCCGATGCGTTCAGGCGCTGCGAGAGCGCGGCACCGATGGTCGTCGCCGCGGCCAGCGCTTGCTGCGCGACGGTGGAGTCGGAGCCGTCGATGAGCACTTGCAATTGCCCGGGCCTGCCGGCGGCGATATCGGCTGAGAAATTGGGTGCGATGTCAAACGCCGCCTTGACCCGGTTGGCGACGATGAGACGCCGCAATTGCGTGCGCGACGCCGCCGAGTAGACGAGATCGAACTGGTGAGAGGCACGCAGCGCGTCAAGCGCTTGGATCGACAGCGGCCCGCGGTCCTCGTTGAGAAAAGCTGAACCGATGTGCTCCACGCGGATGTTGACCGCATACCCGAAGATGAACAGTTGCACGATCGGCAGCACGAGGGCGAGGATGAGGGTGATGCGGTCGCGGCTCACGTGCAGCGCTTCTTTGTAGAGCACGGCGGCGAAGCCGGAGAAATCGAGCGCGTTTCTCATGCGGCCGCACGTTGTCGGGTGAGCGCGACGAAGACGTCTTCGATCGACGGCTCGATTCGATCGACAGCTTCGACCGTGCCTGCGGCTTGCGCCAGATCTGCTTGAATGCGCTCGGGCGCCACGTCCTGGGCGACGACGAGGTGAAGATCGCGACCGAAGATGGTGGCGTCGCGCACGTATCCCAAGCGCCGCGCCAGCACGAACGCAGGCATGACCCGCTCGACCGTGGCGCGGTAGCGGATCGTGCCGGGCGGCTGCACGCCGGGCAAGCGGCGCAGTTCAGCCAACGTGCCATAGGCGATCAGCTCGCCTTCATAGATGTAGCCGAGCGCGGAGCAGCGTTCGGCTTCGTCCATGTAATGCGTCGTGACGAAGAGCGTGACGCCGGAGCCGGCGAGGGTGAACAACAGATCCCACAGGTCGCGCCGGGCGACCGGGTCGATGCCGGCCGTCGGCTCGTCCAAGAACAAGATGCGCGGTTCGTGCAGCAGAGCGCTCGCCAACGCCAAACGCTGTTTCCAGCCGCCCGACAGCGTCGCCGCAGGCTGGCGCCGAAACGGCTGCAGGCCCGTCAGCGCGATCACATCGCTTATCCGCGCCGCGCGCCGCTCGCGTCCCAACGCGTAGGCTCGCCCGTAGAACTCAAGGTTTTCGAGCACCGAGAGATCGCCGTACAGGGAGAACGACTGCGACATGTAACCGATGGCGCGCCGCACTTGGGGCGTCTGCGTTCCGATATCGAGACCACCCAGCGTCGCAGATCCCGCCGTCGGCGTGACGAGTCCGCACAGCATTTTGATCGTCGTCGACTTGCCGCTGCCGTTGGGTCCTAAGAAGCCGAAGATCGAACCGGCGGGGATATCCAGCGACAGATCGTGCACCGCATCCCGCTCTCCATACCGCTTGGTCAAATGCTGCAGGACGATCGCGCTCACGGCAGCGCAACCTCGACCGTCGTGCCGCCATGCAGGCGACGCTGCGGATCCCGCACGCGCACCTTCACCCCGAACGTGAGGTCGGCGCGATCGGACGCGGTCTGCACGTCACGCGGCGTGAACTGCGCTTGCTGGTCGATCTGCTCGACGCGACCGGACAGCACAGCACCGGGAGCCGCATCGGAACGCACACGCAGCGTGTCGCCGACCTTGATGCGCGCAAGATCGGGCTGCACGACGTAGACGCGGACGTAGGGATCGCTGAACGCATTGACGATCGCGACCTGGGCGCGCGGACCGACCAGATCGCCCGGCCGCAAGTCGAGCGCCGCGACCACACCGTCGCTCGGGGAGCGCACGAGCATCTCGTCCTGGCGCGAGCGCGCCGCTGCGACGTTGGCGCTAGCCGCGGCGACGGCGGCGCGTGCTTGGCGGATCGCGTCGGGTCGTGCGCCTTGTTCGACGAGCTGCCGGCTGGC
>JALYZS010000017.1 GCA_030948745.1 Vulcanimicrobiota bacterium
ATCGTCGATCGCGCCCGAATCGGGGAGGCCTGATCCCATGGACATCCAGAGCACCGTCGAAGACGGCATCCAGACGATCACGTTCAACCGGCCCGCGAAGAAGAACGCGATCACCGCGGCGATGTATCAATTGCTCGCCGATGCCTTGCGCGCGGGCGAAGCCGATGCGTCTGTGCGCGTGATCCTGATCTGCGGTCTGCCCGAGATCTTCACGGCGGGCAACGATCTCGAAGACTTCATGAACGCGCCTCCGCATGACGACAACAGCCCGGTGTTCCAGTTCCTGTCGGCGATCAGCACCGCACAGAAGCCGTTGGTCGCAGCGGTGCGTGGCGCAGCCGTCGGGGTGGGCACGACCTTGCTGCTCCATTGCGACCTGGTCTACGCGGGCAGGAGCGCGCGCTTCTCGTTGCCGTTCGTGCAATTGGGCATCTGCCCTGAAGCCGCGTCCAGCCTGCTGTTGCCGCAGATGATCGGCTATCGCCACGCGGCCGCGAAGCTGTTGCTCGGCGAAGCCTTCGGCGCCGACGAGGCGCTGGCGATGGGCTTCGTCAATCAGGTGCTCGACGATGACGCCGTGCTCAGCCACGCGCGCGCACAGGCCGTGAAGCTCGCGGCGTTGCCGGCTTCGGCTATCCGCACGACCAAGCGCTTGATGAAGGGCGATGCGGCCGGCGACGTCGCCACGCGCATGCAGAAGGAAGGCGTCGCGTTCCGCGCGATGCTGTCGTCACTCGAAGCGCGCGAGGCGTTCACGGCGTTCTTCGAGAAGCGCAAGCCGGACTTCAAGCAATTCGCGTAGCTGCTGCGAAACCCATCCCCTCCCCAACCCTCCCCTTGAAAGGGAGGGAGTCAATCGAGACCACCATGACCCTCAAGGACAAGACCCTCTTCATCTCCGGCGGCTCGCGCGGCATCGGCCTTGCGATCGCGAAGCACGCAGCGGCCGACGGCGCGAACATCGTGATCGCCGCGAAGACCACCGAACCGAATCCGAAATTGCCCGGAACGATCTACAGCGCGGCCGAGGAGATCGAGGCGGCAGGCGGCAAGGCCCTGCCGCTGCAGGTGGACATCCGCGATGAAGCATCGGTCGTCGATGCGATGAAGCAGGCCGACGAAAAATTTGGCGGCATCGACATCCTGATCAACAACGCCAGCGCGATCAGCCTCACGGCAACCGACGCCACGCCGATGAAGCGCTTCGACCTGATGTTCGGCGTCAACGTGCGAGGGACCTTCCTGTGTACGCAGGCTGCGTTGCCTTACCTCAAGCGCTCGGCTGCAGCGGGCCGCAACCCGCATGTGTTGACGCTGTCGCCACCGCTCAACATGGACCCGCACTGGTTCGCGCCGCATGTCGCGTACACGATGGCGAAGTACGGCATGTCGATGTGCGTGCTCGGCCACGCCGAGGAGTTCAAGCCTTACGGCATCGCGGTCAACGCACTCTGGCCGCGCACCGTCATCGCGACCGCGGCGCTGCAGATGATTCCGGGCGTTAAGCCGGAGCACTGCCGTACCGCCGACATCCTCGCGGACGCGGCGGCGTTGATTCTGCAATCACCCGTGAGCGAGACCGGCCACTTCTACATCGACGACGAAGTCCTCGCCGCGCACGGCATCACCGACCTCGAGAAGTATTCGCTGGTGCCGGGGAGCAAGCAGTCGATGCCGGATTTGTTCCTGTAGCTCGCGAGGCCGCATTTCAACGAGACCGTCGCGAGGAACGGTCGTGTCGCAGTTTGAATTTCGGCTTTCGACCCTTCAGCGACATCCGCTGCCCGGATCGCGTCGCCACAAAGCCGCCGCTCGGCCCCATGCACGGCTACCCGAAGACACGATCAACGTTCTGGACACTGAACACATCCAGCACATCGTCCGACTCGCCGGCATCAATGCACCCGAGCGACGACACGCACGCGGCGTTCTTACCACCTACCCGCGCCATGGGGTGATGCGCGGTAACCATCGCCTCACGTCGGCGAACTGCTCGCCCAGCGCAGGCTCTTCGTAGGCGACAACGAACAAGAAGAATCCGGCCCACACGATCGCGCCGTACTCCAGCACCGTGACGCTCCCGAACAGGAGGCCCTGGCCGGCGATCAACGCCGTAACTGAGACATACATCGGATTGCGGACGTAACGATAGAACCCGGTGACGACGAGGCGCTTGGGAGGCATCACAGGCGCCGGTGTGCCGAGGCCCTGCAACGCGAAGCGAGCGAACGAATCGAGCAAGACGGGCAACCCGGCGACGATCAGGGCGGCGCCGAGCACGCGCGCGATCGGGAATAGCGGAGGCGCGAGGTGCCAGTGCGTGAGGTACCAAGGGACGTACACGGCGAGCGTGCCTGGAGCGATGACCAGGAAGATCGCGGAACCGATGATCGCGGCGGTGCGCTTCACGATAGAAGGATACTCAACGCCGCCGTGAACCGCGCGGATTGGCGGGCGCTGGCGCTCACCACGGGTCACGCCTACCGTGTTCTCGAGCGGGCCGCTGAATGATCCCGCTCATGGATGCGTGGACCACTCGCGCACCGCCCGATGTCAACGAGCGCCGGCACGCCAGCAGCGTCAGCGAGACTTCCCTTCGGGTATCCGTGCATGGGGCCGAGCGACGGCTTTGTGGCGACGCGATCCGGGCGGCGGATCTCGCTGAAGGGTCGGCCGTGCCCGTTCCCGGCCTGATGAAGCTGCCGCTCGCGGATCCGCCTGCGTCTGATCAAACCCGCGTCAGCACGATCGCGAGTGACCGGCAGGTTTTTGAGGTGAAGCTGTCGGACACGTGGACCAATGCCGAACGGCAGGTTCGGGCAGCACCGGTCATTCGGCTCCTGATCGGGACCGTCAACTCCTAGTCTGAAGCGGACAACGTCAAGGCGGATGACCGCCGCTCCTGGCCACAGCGCATGCGCACCGCTCCAGGAAGCCGCCGCGCTCAGTGCTCCGTCAATGCTCCCACCAACTCGGCCGCCGGCGCCGCTTCGGGCCAGGTCGGCACGCCGTCCTCCAACATCAGCCAGGGCTGCTTCCGCTTCACCCAGATGTGCGCGACGACCCGGAGCTCGTTGCTGCGGTCCAGCGTGCCGGCGCGCACGACGGCCACGTTCGGCCGGGCACTGTTCGTGTTGTAGATGCGGGCATGGCAGACGCCGCACATCCGTTGCGTCGAGGTATTGCCGCTCGGAGTCCTGAACTCGTAGACGACGACCGCTCCGGTCACGGCCAGTGCCGCCTCGGGCACGAACGTCTGTTGGCTGAACGCGCTGCCGCTCCAGGTCTGGCAGTCCAGGCAATGGCAGGCGTAAGTGGGCGGCAGCGCATCTAGCGCCAACTTGTAGCGCACGGCGCCGCATCGGCACCCGCCCTCGATTTCCTGCATGCCAGCCTCCCTCGAGTGAAGTCGCCCACTATGCCGAAGTCGAGCATAGTGCGCGGCTCCGATGGCCCTGCGCCCCGGGCATCGCTGCGCGCCATGGGCCGGATGCCTACAACGGCGTGCGAATTCTTCCGCTGCAGCTCCAGATGCTTTCGGCCGCATCCTCGGTCCCACCCCAACGGAGATCGATATGGCCCTCGAAAAGAAGAAGCGTGAAGGCAAGAAGACGATTCCCGCCTCGCAGGTCACCAAGACGCGAAGCGGCGCCAAGCGGCGCAAGAGCGACGGCACGCAGCGCCCGCAGACGCCGGCGACGCCCTAGTCCATGGAAGCGACGACCGGCGGCCCCGACCGCTCTCCCGACGACAGTCCCGCGATGTCCGCCCTCACCGGCCACTGCCTCTGCGGCGCCGTGACGATCACGGTGGCGGGCGAGCACGATCCGCGCGTCGGCGCCTGCCATTGCCGCATGTGCCAGCGCTGGTCGGGCGGGCTTTTCCTGTGCTTCACGGCTGAAGCGTCGGCCGTCACCGTCACGGGCGAGGTCGCGCGCTACCGCTCCTCGTCCTTCGCCGAGCGCGCCTTCTGTCCGCGCTGCGGCTCGCATTTGTGGTTCAACGATGTCGAAGCAGGCGGCGAGCCCAAGAGCTACGAGCTCATGCCCGGCCTCTTCGACGCCGCCTGCGCCTGGCCGCTTCGATCCGAGATCTACGTCGACCGTGCGATGGCTTCGATCCGTCTCGGCAGCGAACACCGCCGCAAGACCCGGGCCGAGTACGAGGCCGGGAACCGGTTCGTCGGAGGAAACCTTGAGTGACGGCGACGCGGGCGTCGCCGATGCCACGTCACTTCTTCGTCAGCAGCAGCATCCCCGCCTTCTGCAGCTGACTCCTCAGGCCGCCAGCCAGGAGGCCCAGCACCCCGGGCAGCACGATCTCCATCTTCACCACCGTGTCGAGCACGTCGATGTCGCCCGAGACCGTCTGGCCCATGGCGGTGGCGCTGAAGACGAGTCGGTCGCCTTCCCAGCGCTCGCTGTAGCCGCCCGCGCCGCCGGGCAACGAATGGACCACCTTCGCGAAGCCCGCCTCGATGCGGCGGCGCGCCTCGACACGGCCGTGCTGATGCGGCAGATTGATCGTGATCGGCGTCGACATTGCGTCTATCGCGGCTTGCGCACAGCCCGCTTCTTCGGCGCATCCGCGCTCGCTGCGACCGGCGCCGCTGCGGGCGTTTCGGCGGGCGTCGGAGCGGGAGCGGGTCTGGACGCCAGTTTGACC
>JALYZS010000025.1 GCA_030948745.1 Vulcanimicrobiota bacterium
ACATCCAAGTACGGCATGCCGGGCTTGACGATGAGCATGTCCGCGCCCTCTTCGACGTCTTGCAACGCTTCTTTCAGACCCTCGCGCACATTGCAGGGATCCATCTGATGCGTGCGCCGGTCGCCGAAGGCCGGCGTCGAATCCACCGCTTCCCGGAACGGCCCATACCACGCCGATGCGTACTTCACCGCGTACGAGAGGATCGCAGTTCGCGAGAAGCCGTCGGCATCTAATGCATGACGGAGCGCCGCCACCCGGCCGTCCATCATATCGGAAGGCGCGATGATGTCCACGCCTGCGCGCGCGTAGGAAAGCGCACCCTCCGCCAGCAGCGTGAGCGTCCGGTCGTTGTCGACATAACCGTGGTCATCCAGAACACCGCAGTGGCCGTGCGACGTGTACTCGCACGCGCACAGGTCTGCGATGACGATGAGCTCGGGCAGCGCCTTTTTCAGGCTCGCGATGGCGCGCTGCACGGGACCAGCCGGATCGCTGAGCAGCGACGCACGTTCATCTTTTCGCTCAGGCAGTCCGAACAGCAGCACCGCCGGAATGCCCAGGTCCGCCGCCGCCTTCGCGTCTTCGACGAGTTGATCGACGGATTGGTGCCACACACCGGGCATCGACGAGATCTCGTTGCGCACCGCGTGGCCGGGCACGACGATGAGGGGCTCGATGAGATCGCGCACGCTCACCCGGTGCTCGGCGAGCAAGCCGCGCAGCGGCTCGCTGCTGCGGATGCGCCGGGCGCGCTTGCGTGGCAACGGCATCTCGTCCGCGCCGGTTTCGGGTTGGCCGAGGGTAATGCTCATGACTTCTCGCTCTCTATGATCCGCCGGCCGCCGGCGGCGAGCATCTCTGCAGCGCTTGCTTCCACTTGCGCAAACGCTTCCGCTGCGTCGCCGCTCCCCCGCTTCCAATGGCGGCGCAGCGCATGCGCCCCATCGGAGGAGGCGATGCAAGCCCAAAACTCGCGCGCACCATCGGCCGTGCACTCGACGTGCACGCCCAGCGGCACCACGCAGCCCCCGCCGCAGCGCTGCAAGAAATGACGCTCGAGCGCTGTGGCCAGACGGCTGGCGGGGTCTTGCAACGCCAACAGCAGCGCATGGGTCGGGCCGTCGTCGGCGCGACACTGCACGTAGAGCGCGCCTTGGCCCGCGGCAGGCACCATCGTGTCGCAGCCGAGCGCGGTGCCGCCGCCGACGAGGTCGAGCAGGCCGATGCGGCGCAGGCCGGCGACCGCCAACACCGCAGCGTCATACTCGGCGTCGAGCACGCGCCGCACGCGGCTGTCGACGTTCCCGCGCATCTCGGCGATCATGAGGTCAGGGCGCGCGCAGCGCAGTTGCGCCGCGCGCCGCAAGGAACTCGTGCCGACGCGCGCTCGCGGCGGCAGCGCTTCTAATGAAGGATAACGATTGTCTCGCGAGATGAGCGCGTCGCGCGGGTCCTCGCGCAACGGCACGATGCCCGCGTCGACGTCCGCCGGGATTTCGGTGGGAAGATCCTTGAGTGAATGCACCGCGATGTCGGCTCGTCCGTCGCGTAGCGCTGCCATGAGCTCTTTCACGAAGACCCCGTCGCCGCCGATGCTCGCCAGGCTGTGATCCTGCAATGCATCGCCCTTGGTGCTGATGGGCACGAGCTCGCAGCGCACGGCTGCTTGCGCGCTGAGGCGTGCGACCACCCACTCCGCCTGCGCGAGCGCCAACGCACTGCGCCGCGTCGCGACGCGCAACGTGAGCGCCTTCTCGTCAAGCGCGCTTGAGTGCATGCGTTGGTTTTCGACGACGCGCGTGCCATTACACCTGCGCCGGGAGGTAAGGTTGCCGAAAATGGCAACCTACAACGTCGTGATCGCGCAGCAATTGGACTCGCAAGAGTCGGCCGCTGGAGCTTCCGAACAGCTGCCGGGCCTCCGTTGGCGCGGCGCCGCCGTGGCCGCGTTCGCGCTCATCGCGTTCATGTATTCGGCGCGCTTGGGCGCGGGATCGCTTTGGGACAACAGCGAGCCGACCTACGGGGAGATCGTGAAGGAGCTGCTGCGCTCGCGTGACTGGCTGACGCTGCATTACAATTTCGTCGCTTGGTTCATCCACCCGCCGCTATGGTTTTGGACGGCCGGTGCGGCGGCATCGGTCTTCGGCCTGAACGAATTTTCACTGCGCTTGCCGAGTGCGCTGGCAGGGCTGCTCAGCGCGTACGCCGTCTATCGCGCGGGCGTGCGACTGTACGGCGAACGAGCCGGCATCATCGCTGCGTTGGCGTTGGGCACGAGTCTGGAATTCATCGTGCTTTCACGCTTGGCGATCCTCGACACCATGCTGTTGTTGTTCACGACCATCGCGTCGCTGTGGATGTATTTCGCTGTGCACGAACGCGACCGGCGGGCGTTTTGGATCGCGATCCTCGCGGCGGCGCTGGGCACCCTCACCAAAGGGCCCGTCGCCGTTGTCTTGCCGCTGCTCACTGTCGGCGTGTATGCGCTGTGGTCGCGCGAGCCGATCCTGAACCGTCAGCTGCCGTGGGCGGCGGGGCTGGGCGTGTATGTGATCGTTGCCGGCTCGTGGTTCGCGCTCGAGACCGCGGCAGCGGGCAGCGGCTTTTTGGCGGCATATTTCGGTTTGTCGAACGTGGGACGTTTTCTCTCGCCGTTCGAGAATCAACCGGGTCCGTTTTGGTACTACATCCCGCTCGTCGTGATCGGGTTCTTCCCGTATGTCGCCTTTTTGCCGAAGGCGATCAAATCGGCGTGGCAAGCGCGAGCCAGCGCCGAGCGCTACCTGCTGTGCAGCGCAGCCGTGCCGTTCGTGTTCTACTCGCTCGCGCAGACCAAGCTGCCCAACTACATCGCCGTGATCTTCCCCGCCTGTGCGCTGCTCGTCGGCAGGCTGTTCGGTGAGGCGCTCGAGCGCAACAGCCTGCGGCCGCTGCGCGGCGCGCTCCTCATGCTGCCCGTGTCGCTGGTGTTGTTGACGATCGCGCTCGTGCTGTTCGGCGAGTTGCGTAACCCGGACGCGTTCCGCGCGCTCGGCCACGACCTCTCGCTGCTCGGCTGGCTCGTCGTGCCGGCGGCGGTTGCGACGCTCGTCGTGACCTTGCTCGCCAATCGCGTGTGGCTGGCGGCCTTGGGGCTGTCCGTCATGATGGGCGGCTTTGCGGTGGCGCTGATCTTCGTGATGCTGCCGCGCGCTGAGGCGTTCAAACCCATGAAATCATTTGCGTACGCGGTCATGCGCTACTGGCATCCAGGCGATAAGATCGGCGTCTTCGGCATGAGCAGCGGCAATTCGCTGCTGTTCTACACCGAGGCACACGGCATCACGTTCGTGGGCTATGAGAAAAGCGACGCGACGCCGCAGCAGTTCTTCGATCAGCCGGCGCGCGTCTTGTGCGTCATCCGGCCGAAGAACGAGTCCTACTTACGCGAGCACGGCATCCGGCTGTGGGTGGTCACACGCGCCGACCACATGTCGCTTGTGACGAACAAACCCTGGCCTTAACGGTAGGAATGCAAGCTGTTCGTCGCCACCCAGATATTGATGCCGAAGTAACAGAACAAAATCGACAGGAATCCCCCCACCGACCACCACGCCGCGCGGGTGCCGCGCCAGGCAGGCCGGGTGTGCAGATGCAGATAGGACGCATAGATCGCCCATGAGGCGAGCGCCGCTGTTTCCTTCGGATCCCATTGCCAATAGCTGCCCCAAGCAAGGTGCGCCCACAAGCCGCCTAAGATGATGCCGACGGTGAGCAGGATCTCGCCCACGGCGATCACACGGTACGAGATGACGTCGAGCTGGGCGGAAGCAGGCACGTTTTCAAGCCACGAGAGCAACGCCGGTCGTCCGGTGGCGGCACCCTCGCCGCGCGCGACCACCGCTGCGCCGACGGACCGGCCGGCCATCGCGGCGATCCGGTCCTCATCCCATTTCTTGAGCAAGTACAAGACGCTGGTCGAAAAACCGATGAGAAACGCGGCGTACGACGCCAGCACGATGGGCACGTGGATGAAAAGGAAAGGGCTTTGCAGCGAAGGCACGAGCGGCTCGAGGCCTTTATTCCAGTTGCGCGCGTACGAGAGCAGCCCGTCGGTCAGCGCCAGGACGATCGGACCTGCGAACCAGATCTTGAAGCGCGCGCCGAATACCAAGAACCCCAAGACCGCCCAAAATGCGACCACCGAGAGCGAACCATAGAGGTCGTTCCACGCGGAGTGCTGCGGGCTGTAATAAGCCCGCGTGCCCAGGCTCACGGCTTGGCATGCCAGGCCCGCGACCGTCACCGTCACCGCGGCGCCCAGCACGATGCGATTACGGAAGAACCAATATCCGATGAACAGCGCCGCCGCGAACACGTACACGACGACCGCGGCTTCATACCACGCCATGTAGAGCATCGCGTGCTGGGTCAGCAGCGTCTGCGCGTTTGTGTTGTATTGCGTGTAGCTCGAGTCAGGCATACGCTTTTACCTCGTCCTGGTGCGGACCGGGTGGCACACGTTCGGGCACGGCGCTGCGCATCCCGGTGATCAGGCGTTTGAACTCATCTTCATAGATGGTGTTGCCTTTCGTCGTGGTCGCCGCCAACTCGAGCGCGCCCTCTCCCGCATCGTCCCCGACCCGCGCATAGAGCTTGACCGGCACGAAGAACAACGCCATGACGAAGCCCGCCACCAAGATGATGCAGCCCAGCCCAACCCAGCCCTGGCCGGGGTCGTAGCGATACGTCAGTCCGGTGGCGGGGATGGGCGGCAACGCGGTGACGACGTAACCTTCGCCTGCGGGCACGCTTGAGCCCACGGGCAGTAAGATCGGCTTCGCCGTTGTCGGTATGTTGTCATGAAAAATCCAGATGGCGTATTCGTCTTTCGCCGGCAAGGCGACGCCCAGGGGCGTCTGCGACGGATCCGACGGACCGAGCAGCGTGCCGTATTGGATGGCGCGGCTCGTCCCCGGCAAGAAGATTGCGTCTTGCGGCGAGAGGCGTCCGTCGGTGCCCGGCAATGCCAGGATCTTCCCGTCGCGCGTGACCTGCAAGTGGCCGCCGAACGTGTACGAGGCTTGATAGAAATACACGTCTTGGCTGCTCACAAACGGATGGTTGACGAGGATCTGCGCACGCCGGGTGCCATTGGCATCATCGAAGCGCACATCCGATTGGAATTTCGCGGCTTGGTACATGACGCCGTCCGGCGTGTGGACGGGGATGAAGTCAGCGTGGAACGACTGCAGCGTGACGCGCAGGTCGGTGTGCGGCGGCAACACGCTATCGCCCTGATACAACAGCAATTGGCCGCTGAAGCCGCGCAGCCAGCCCAAGAACACGCCGAAGCTGATGATGACGAAACCCAGATGCGCCACGAGCACGCCGTAGCGCGCCCATTTCTGTTTGTCGGCGAACAACCAGTACGCGCCGTCGATGATCTGCGGGCGGACACGAAAACCGCGGGTGCGCAAGAAACGTGTCGCGCGCTCCGCGCTTTCCTGCGCGTCTGCCTGGACGTCGTAACGCGCATGCAGGCCGAAATGGCTGATCGGCACGGCGCGATCTTTGGGGAAGCGCTTGGGGATGACACGCCGGAACGTGCAGACCGCCATGGATGCCAGCAACAGCACGACCAGAGCGATGTACGGCACGGAGTGGAAGACGTTGGTGAGGTGCAGGCGCACGATGATGTTCGCGAGCGCCGGCGGGTAGGCGTCGTAGTACTGCTGCGGCGCCAAGTTCTGCTTGATGACCGTGCCCACAGTCGTGGCCGCCGCCCAGATGAGGAACACCACCACCGGGAACAGCACGTTGCTGAGGACGTTGAGGATTTCTTCACTCCAGGGCTGGGGCGGCAGGGCCGCCGCGGCGCCGTTGGAGCGCGCTCGCGCAGGGGAGACGTCGGCCGTGGGATTCACGCGCTTCGGCGTTCTCGCCGCCGGATTTGCTGTCCTAGCGAGCCCCTGCGCGGTGTGCGATTTTCGGCTGCGTGATGCGCACGACGACGATGCTGATGAGATACAACGCGAGCAGCGGCGCCGCCAGCAGGCCCATGGTCAGGGGATTGCCGTCCGGCGCTGCGATCGCGGCGGCGATCGCGATCAGGATCGTGGCGTGCCGCCACTTGGCCGCGAGCATCGTGGCGTTCACCAGCCCGACGCTGGCCAGCACCGAGAGCACGATCGGCAGTTGGAACATGACCGCGAAAATGGCGAGCATCAAGGTGATGAAGCCGACCGTCGGTTCGAGCTGATAGGTGCCCGACAGTCCTGAGCTCTGCGTGAACCTGAACAACGCTCGCATGACAAACGGCAGCACCACCAAGCCGCAAAACGTCAGGCCTGCGACCGACATGAAGAGACTTGGCAGTGCGAACCAGACCACGCGATTCCGCACGCGGCGATCGAGCGCGGGCGCCACGAAGGCGTACGCCTGGTAGATGATGATCGGGAACGACACCACGATGCCGACCAGGATGGACAGCTTGATCTCGACCCGGATCACTTCGGGCGGTGAGAACACATGCAACGGTATGCCGGCCAAGAAAACCGCTTGCACGAATTTCAGGATCCGTGGCATCAACGGAAACGCGGCGACCGAGACGGCCAGCACGGCGACCACCGCGATGAGCAAGCGCCGCCGCAACTCCGCGAGGTGCTCGGTGAAAGTCATCTCCACGTCCTCCGTCGCAGGCGGCACGAGGCCGGCGCCGGCGGGCGTGGTGTGCGTCGACATGGCGATTCGCTGCGGCGGCTAACCCTGCGGCGGTATCGGCGGCGGTATGTTGCCCGGCGAGGGACTGCCGGTCGTCGCTTGCGGAGGCACGCCGGTGGCAGGCGGGGGCATTGACCCGGGCGGCGGCGCTGAACCCGGCGAGGCCTGCGAGCGCTGCGCAGCTTCAAACTCTTTTTTCGCCTCGCCCATGGAGCGCGCGAGCTTCGGAATGCGGTCGGCGCCGAAGAGGACGACGACCAGACCCACGACGATGGCGATCTCCGGGCCGGTGATGATGGCAAACGTAAGCGTCATGGGGTCAATTGCTCCTTCGCTACGAATATCTATCGGACAGGCGCAGCCTGCGCCTGTCGTCTAGCATGAGAATTCGCTGAGACCGCGCGTGAGTGCTGCCAACTCGCTGACCGGTTGCGAGGGCGGCAGGTCGGCGAGCGCCGTGCGAGCCTGCTGCTCGTGCTCTTTGATGACTGCGGCAGCCCGCTGCCGCGCTTGCGGCGCGCGCAGCGCGCTGATGAGCTGCGGCAGCAGAACGCTTGCGGCACCGTCGCCTGCGGGTTCAGCGAACACGCGTTGGGCCAGCGCCCGCAGCGGCGCATCGCGTCGCTCCAGGGCCAGGATCAAGGGCAGCGTCACTTTGCGCTCACGCAGATCTGATCCGGCCGGCTTGCCCAAACTGGCCTCGTCCGCGATCACATCAAGCACATCGTCGCGCATCTGGAACGCCATACCGAAAGCGTGACCGTACCGTCGCAGCGCGACGACGACCGGGTAGTGCCGTAATGCCGGACTGGACGGATTACCCATACGCTGCAGCGCAGCGATCGCGCCGACCTCTGCACACGACGCGAACAATTCCGCGGTCTTCTTCCCGATGATCTCTTCGTAGGCCGGCCTCCCCAGGCCGAGGTTGCCGGTCGCGCGCAGCTGCTTCACCTCACCATTGCAGATGTCGGAGAGCATCGCGGCCAGGATCGTGGGGATGGGATTCTCGTAGCCTTGCGTGATCTTCTTGAACACCCAGGCGAACAGATAGTCGCCCGCGAGCACGGAAAAGCGGTTGCCGTGCACGCTGTTGGTGGAATCCCGTCCGCGGCGCAGGTCTGCGTTATCGACGACGTCGTCGTGGATGAGCTCCATGTACGATGCGAGCAGCGGATCTTCGACCGCGTTAGCGTCGCAGGTGAGCGCCGCCAGCATCGTGATGCGCGGCCGCAGTCCTTTGCCGCCTGCGTCGAGCATCGACCACACCGCGCCGGCGATCTGCGCGTTTTCATGCGACAGCTCTTCGCGCACGAATTGCTCGACGACGCCGCGGATGATGTTCGGGGCTGCGCTCTCGATCACGGCCGGCCGACGCCCACGATCACGCCGGGCTGGCGCTCAGCGGGGATGCGGCGTAGGCTGGCGCCGGGTGCGTGGCAGCGGCGCCTATCGACTCGCCTGCATGCACGGCGGCAACGCCGCCCATGAGCGAGGCCGTCCGCACGTGCGCAAATCCATTGGCGCGGAAAAGCTCCGCTAGCGCCTCGCCGCCGGGAAAATTGATGAGCGACTGCGGCAAGTACCGGTACGCGTTCGCGTCCCCGCCCACGAGCCCGCCGACGGTTGGGATCACGCCGTAGAAATAGATGAAGAACAAGCGCCGCAGCAGCGGCTGAGCAGGCTTGTTGACCTCGAGATTGACGAAACGCCCGCCGGGCTTGAGCACGCGCGCGATTTCGCGCAGGCAGGCGCCGATGTCCACGACGTTACGCATCGAAAAGGCCATGCTGGCGCCGTCGAAGGTCGCATCCGGGAACGGAAGTTGCAACACGTCGGCCTGCTGATAACTGAGGTTGGGCAGCGGCCGGCGTTGCGCGACCTCGAGCATCGCTTGGCTGAAATCCACGCCGATGACGGACCCGTTGGGTACGTGACGGGCTAATGCGCGCGTCGAAGCGCCGGTGCCGCAGCACAGGTCGATCAGGCGGC
>JALYZS010000044.1 GCA_030948745.1 Vulcanimicrobiota bacterium
GCTCAGCCTGCCTATCACGAGCCACGCCCGGCGGGGCTCGTTCAATCCCAATGCCGACGTGTTCGTCACCCAAGGCGGGTCGATGATCGTCGTGCGCGTCGAACTCGCTGGCGTCAGCCGCGACAACATCAAACTCGTCGTTGAAGGCTGTTCGCTCTACCTGGCCGGCGTACGCCAAAACGACGCCCATGGCTGCGAGCAAGTGTTGCAAAAAGAGATCGAGTGGGGCTACTTCTTCAAGAAGGTGCCGCTGCCCACCCAGGTCGCCGTCAACGATGCGCGAGCCGAATATCAGGGCGGCATGCTCACCGTCTCGCTTCCCGTGTCTGAAAATGCGCGCGTCGTGCCGGCCGATCGGGTCGAGATCCGCATGGTCGTGCGAGGCAAGGCCTGATGGCCGGCAAGCCGCAAGAAGGCGCGGCCCTCACGGCAGCCATTCCCTCGGAGCTCGCGATTCTGCCGCTGCAGGACGCGGTGCTCTTCCCGAACACGGTCATGCCTTTGGCCATCACCAAACCGCATGGCATCAAGCTGGTCGAGGACGTGCTGCGCTCCGGCAGCCCGGTCGGCGTCGTCGCGTTGAAAGATCGCGATGCATCTCCGCCCACGCCCGACGACGTGTTCACGGTCGGCACGCTGGCGATCATCCAGAAGATGATCAAGGTTCCTGACGGGACGTTGCGCTGCATCATCTCCGGCACGGTGCCCTTCAAGATCATCGAATTCACCCAAGCGGAACCGTATCTGGCGGCCAAAGTCGAGCAGCTCGAAGAGCTGACGGTCGAAAGCGACGAGCTGACCGCGATGTCGCGCAATTTGGCGTCGTTGTACGTCAAGCTGCTCTCGTATCTGCCGTCGGCGCCCAAAGAGCTGGAGCTTGAGGTCAACAACATCAGCGATCCCAACTCGCTGTCCTACTTCATCGCGTCGACGATGAGGCTGGAGACGATCGACAAGCAAGCCGTCCTCGAGGAACGCGACACCCACTCGCGCTTGCGCATGCTCACCGCGTTTCTGACGCGCGAGCTGGAAGTCGTGGAGCTAGGCCACAAGATCCAAAACGACATCCAAAAAGAGATGGACAAGAGCCAGCGCGAGTATTACCTGCGCCAGCAGCTCAAAGCGATCCAGGATGAGCTCGGGGAATCCGACCCGACCCAAGCCGACGTCAACGAACTGCGCGAGAAGATCGAAGCCGCAAAGATGAGCGAGGACGCCAACAAGGCGGCGCTGCGCGAGCTCGACCGCTTGGGCAAGATCCCCTCGGCCAGCCCCGAGTACTCCGTCATCCGCACGTACCTGGATTGGCTCGTGACGCTGCCCTGGTCGGTGACGACCGAGGATTCGCTCGACATCGAGACCGCGCGTAAGATCCTCGACGAAGACCACTTCGATTTGGAGAAAGTCAAAGACCGCATCCTCGAGTACTTGGCCGTGCGCAAGCTGCGCAACACCCTGAGCGGGCCCATCGTGTGTTTCGTCGGCCCGCCCGGCGTCGGCAAGACCTCGCTCGGCAAATCCATCGCACGTGCTATGGGCCGTAAATTCATCCGTCTGTCGGTGGGCGGCGTGCGCGACGAGGCGGAGATCCGCGGCCACCGCCGCACATACATCGGCGCGATGCCGGGCACGTTCATCCGCGCCATCCGCGACGCCGGCTCGTCCAACCCGCTCATCATGATCGATGAGATCGACAAGGTGGGCGCAGATTTCCGCGGCGACCCCTCGTCTGCGCTGCTCGAAGTGCTCGATCCCGAGCAGAACAACAGCTTCCGCGACCACTATCTGGATCTGCCGTTCGACCTGAGCAAAGTGCTCTTCATCGCCACGGCCAACCAGCTCGACACCATCTCGCCGCCGCTGCGCGACCGGATGGAGATCATCACGCTGGCGGGCTATACGCAGGCCGAGAAGGTCGAGATCGCGCGCAAGTACCTCGTGCCCAAGCAGCTCACCGTCAACGGCCTGACAAGCAAGCAGTGCGCGTTCACCAAGCCGGCGCTCGATGTCATCGCGGCCAACTACACGCGTGAAGCCGGCGTGCGCAACCTCGAGCGCGAGATCGCGACGATCTGCCGCAAAGTCGCACGGAAAGTGGCCGAAGATGCGGCCTTCAAAACGCAGATCACGCCGCAGACCGTGCAAGACTATTTGGGCAAGCAGCGCTTCTTCGCCGAGGTCGCAAAACGAACGGCGACCGAAGGTGTCGCGACCGGCCTCGTCGTCACGCCGGTGGGCGGCGATATCGTTTTCGTCGAATGCAAGGTCATGCCGGGAACCGGCAAGCTCACGCTCACGGGCCAGCTGGGCGAGGTCATGAAGGAATCAGCGCAGGCCGCGCTTGCGTTCGTGCGTAGCCGTTCCTCGGAGCTCGGTTTGACCGAGAGCTACTTCAACAAGCATGACATCCACATCCACGTGCCTGCCGGTGCGGTGCCCAAAGACGGCCCGTCGGCTGGCGTTGCCATGGCGACCGCGCTCGTGTCGGCGCTGACGGGGAAGAAAGTGAGCTCCGGCGTCGCGATGACGGGCGAGATAACGCTCACCGGTCAGGTGCTGCCGATCGGCGGTGTGAAAGAGAAAGTGCTCGGCGCCCGTCGTGCTGGGATCCGCCGCGTGATCCTGCCGTCTCGCAACCAGCCGGACGTCGCCGAAGACGTGCCCGAAGAAGTCCGCAAGAGCATGCGCTTCACGTTTGTCGAGGAGCTGTCCGAAGTGCTCGACGAGGCGCTCGGTGCGCCGATGATCACGCCCGTGCTCACGGCCAAACCGCTCAACGGCCGCCGCAACGGGAAACTTCCAGCCGCCGCTCGCTAGCGCGGTCTCACGTGTGCGGTCGATGTTCGTGCTCTGGGTTTAAACGCTGAGCGAGCCACGGAACCCCCTGGCCGCATAGTACGATTCTGCACCATTGTGATACACGAAAACAGCGTTGTAGCGGCGATCGCAGAAGAGGGCGCCGCCGAGTTTTCTGATAGCAGGAGGTGTTTGCACCCAGCTCGACGTTTTCGCATCGAAATTCCCAAGTGTCTGCAACTTCCGATATTGCGCTTCAGTTAACAGTTCGATGCCCATGGCATCTGCCATATCCATGGCGCTATTCTTTGGCTTGTCCTCTTTTCTTGATTCCAGCGCTTCACGATCGTAGCACAAACTTCTGCGGCCTTTAGGACTTTCCGGCGAACAATCATAAAAGATGTATTTGCTCGTCTTTGTGTCATGACCGACAACGTCCGGTTCACCGCCGCTTCTTTCCATTTCACTAAGCGACCACAGTTTTTCAGCGCTAGCCTCCAGCCTTGCCTGTACCTTCAGCCATCCGAGACCTTGATGGCGGTTCATGTTTCTCTCAAATCGGGCTTTCAATGCTCCGAGTAGTTCTTTCCGTTGTTCTGCTGACAACGCCCTTTTGTTGTTCCTGCTGTGCGTCATGAGCTTATGATCTGTGCTGCAGTTTGCTTGCAGCTTGTGCGTCCAGCATCCAGGTCAGCGTGCCGGCGCGCGGGTTCACGCCTTGCGCCGGAACTTGCGTCGGGTCGCTCGGGCCGTGGATGGCGCTCGCGACGATCGCAGCCTTGTCGCTGCCTTCGACGAGGAAGATGACCGCCCGGGCGGCGTTGATCGCGTTATAGGTGAGCGTCAGCCGGTTCGCCGATACCGCAGTGTTCGGTGCCTGCGTTGCGACGCAGAGCCGCGTCTGCTCGCCTAAGGCGCTTGAGCGCGGAAACAGGGATGCAGTGTGGCCGTCAGCGCCCAGCCCCAGATAGATGAGGTCGAGGCCGCCGTCAGGTGCGCAGAAAGCGCGCAACGCTGCATCGTATGCGCTCGCTGCCTCGGCCGGCGCCAGCTCGCCCTGCAGCCGGTGCACGTTTGCCGCAGGTACAGGAACATGTTGCAGCAACACAGTGCGCGCTATGCCGTAGTTGCTGTTCGGATCGTCGGGCGCCACGCAGCGCTCGTCGCTCCAGAACACGTGCACGCGCGACCAATCCACGCGCGTCGCATATTCCGGCGTCGCTAAAAGCTCGAGCATGCGCCGAGGCGTTGTACCGCCCGACAGCGCGACGGCGAAGCGATCCGATTCCTCCATAGCCGCCTTGGCGCGCACTTGGAACTCCAACGCGGCCTGGTTGGCGAGATGTTCTGGGGTGTCGAGAATAAGAATGCGCGGCGGGCCGGGGTGCTGACGCGGATCCTCGATGACCATCGTCTATTCGACGCCCAGCGCGGTCTCGAACACCGGGTCGCGGCCGAGCGAGTCGATGCAACGGTCGAGCAGCTGCGCCTCTGAGAGGGTCGCCGCCTGGAACGTCCAGCGC
>JALYZS010000061.1 GCA_030948745.1 Vulcanimicrobiota bacterium
CCTTGAGCGCGTTCGTTCGTCTCTTCATCGCGTCCGCGCCCACTGCCGCGCGCCGGCGCACGCGCCGCTGGCTCTCTGTAGTTGTCTTCCTTTTCGCCGTCAGCCACCGCGGGTTCCAGCGGACGCATGCGGCCCTGCCGCCCGGGGAGGGCGCGCCGCGGATCTTCGCTTCTCTCCGGCTGACGCTCGCTGCTCACGAGTGTAGGAACCGGCGGCGCGATCGGCGCCTCACCGGCCATTCTTCCGCGCCCGCGTTCGCGACGGCGACGGCGTTGCCCGACCGGCAGCGCTTCGGCAAGTTCGGCGAGCACGTAATTGGTGTCCACCGCGTCGATCTTGATCTTGACCGTCTGACCCGCACCATTGGCACCGTCTTTGACTTCGACGAGATAGCCGTTGATGACGGCGACACCGGACGCAGGGTTGGGCATGCGCACCTGCAGGAGCTCGGCTTCAAGCGTCGCGCCCGGCTGCGGCGCCGGCCGCAAGCGACGGGATTCTTCGACGAGGACGTGCTCGCGGTGGCGCAGCGGCTCGACGAAGAGGCCGACTTCGATGTTGTGATCTTTGACGAGCTTCGTGAGCTCGTCGCGATACCAGCCCACGAGCTGCGTCGCGACCGAGGCATCGCACACGACATCGAGTTTCTGCACCCGATTGCCGTTGCTCGAAATGCCGCGCAGCTGGCGCAGCACCCCGATGGCAAGCGTTTCGCTCGACATGACGGTGCCGAGACCGGTGCAGTAGGGGCACTCGGAGCGCAGTTGGCCCGCCAGATCTTTGCCCACACGTTTGCGCGTGAATTCGAGCAGGCCAAGGTTGGAAAACGCCTGGATCGTGCTGCGCGTGCGGTCCCGCCGCAGGGAAGCGGTGAGCGTCTGGATGACCTGCTCGCGGCTGCGCTCGCGCGCCATGTCGATGAAGTCGACGACGATGATGCCCCCGATGTCGCGCAGACGCACCTGGCGCGCCACCTCCGCGGCGGCTTCCAGATTCGTCCTGACGATCGTGTCCTCGAGGTTGCGTCCGCCGGTGAACTTGCCGGTGTTCACGTCGATGACGGTGAGCGCTTCGGTGTGCTCGAGCACGAGGTGTCCGCCTGAGGGCAACGGGATCTTCGGCTTGAGCAGTTTTTGCAGCTCTTCGTCGATGCCGCGCGCCTCGAACAGCGGGCCCGCGCCCTCGACCAGCTTCAGACGGTCGATGTACTGCGGACCGAGCAAGGACATGGTGGAGCGGATCGCTTCGTACTGCTCCTTCGAATCGATGTAGACCGCGCTGACGTCGCTCGTCATGAAATCGCGCACGGCCTTGAAGACCAAGTTCAGGTCTTTGTGCACCAGCGCGGGTGCGCTCGAGCGTTTGTAGCTCTCAAGGATTCCGTGCCACAAACGCAGCTGCACGCCGAGATCCGCGATGAGCTCGGCTTCGCTGACGCCTTGCGCTGCCGTGCGCACGATGGTCGCCATGCCTTCGGGGCGTACCCGGCGCAAGATCTGCTTGAGGCGGGCACGTTCGTTGGCGTCTTCGATCTTCGATGAGACGCCCGAATAGCGTCCGGTGGGCATGAGCACGAGGTAGCGGCCGGGCAGCGAGACGTTCGTGGACACGCGCGCGCCTTTGAGGCCGCGCGGCTCCTTGACGATCTGCACCAGGACGTCGCTGCCGACTTTGAGCAGCTCGTTGACGGTGTGACCCTTACGCCGGTCGGTGATCTCCGTCTCGCCGATGTTGATGGGATCGCGCATGATGTCGTCGACATACAGGAAGGCGTTGCGGCCCAACCCGATGTTCACGAAACAGGCGCCCATGCCGGGTAAGACGTTTTCGACGCGGCCCTTGTAGATCGAGCCGATGACTTTTTCTTCTCGCTCGAAGTAGATCTCGGCGAGCGAACCCTCTTCTAGTACTGCAACGCGATTTTCCCATTCATCGCATGAAATCAAAATCTCGGTTTTCAATCGTCTGTACCTTTGGTCGACAGAAGCAAAAAAGAGCGCCTCGCACGGAGCTCGTGCTCGTGCTGGCGCGCATGGACTGCAATTTGGCTGGTATCACGTTCGCCGGCACACGCCGACGTGGCAGCCGCTTGGTTCCAGCGCGGGCCGCCTAGGACGGATATTCAGATGTACGATGAGCGTCGGTTCCCCTGAAAATTCTTTACTGGCACCGTTCGCGAGCGGCGGTCATCGTATCCTGACCGCTGCTCCAGCTGATGTGCGTGCGGGCCCGTTGCGCGCGTCTTGTCACTCGCGTGTGTGGCAGCGGGGGCGCTGTCGGCTCTTCATCCGGCCACAAGTCGTATCGGGCTGGCCTCTAATTCGGCGTTCATGGCGTACCGCCTCTTGGGC
The DNA here is from genome assembly GCA_030948745.1 of Vulcanimicrobiota bacterium. Lineage (GTDB taxonomy): Bacteria > Vulcanimicrobiota > Vulcanimicrobiia > Eremiobacterales > Eremiobacteraceae > JALYZS01. The sequence goes on from JALYZS010000061.1 coordinate 2,352, forward strand.
TGGCAGCCCTGCGGGCCCGCTGTGGAAAGGTTCATGCCGGCTCGATGAAACTGATCTTGTTGCGCTGCAGGTGGATGTTGAGCAGCACGCCGACCGCCATGAAGCACGTGATAAGGCTCGATCCCCCATAGGAGATGAAGGGCAGCGGAATCCCGGTGATCGGCATGATGCCGACCGTCATCCCGATATTGATGAGCACGTGGAAGACGAACATCGCCACGATCGCCACCGACACGAGCAGGCCGTAGCGGTCGCGCGCCGCCGCGACGACGAGCATCGCGCTGGTCAGCAGCGCTGCATAGATCACGAGCAGCGCCATGGCACCGAGAAAGCCGAGCTCCTCGCCAACGACCGTGAAGATGAAATCGGTGGCGTGTTCAGGCACGAAACCGAGCTGCGTCTGCGTGCCGTGGTACAACCCTTTGCCGGTGAGCTGGCCCGAGCCGATCGCGATCTTGGACTGCATGAGATTCCAACCCGCGCCTTGCGGGTCGTAGCGTGGATGCAAGAACACGAGCAGCCGTTGCCGTTGATAGCCTTTGATGAGCGGTGAGGCGAGTGCGAGCGCAGCGGCGCCGGCAAGCCCGGCAGCATAGGCGGCGAAAAACCACAGGTTGGGGAGTGCGAAGAACAACATCGCGCTCAGCATGACGACGAAGATGATCGCGGTCCCCAGATCGGGTTGCTTCAGCACGAGCAACGTCGGCGGCACGATCGCCGCAAGCGGCACGAGCAGATCGGCCCAGCGCCGGTAGGAGCGCTTCGGGTTCGAGAGGATCGCGCCGAGCGAGAGCGCGAGCAAAAGCTTCGCGGGCTCGGAAGGCTGAAAGACGATGGGTCCGAGGCCTATCCAGCGCTGCGCGCCGAGCGCTTTATGGCCGACGAGTGCGACCGCACCGAGCATGAGCAAGGTGGTGATGTAGATCGGCCACGACCAGCGCTCCCACAAATGGTAATCGATGAACGTTACGAGGGTCATCGCCACGAGTCCCGCGATGAAGTAAGCGGCTTGTTTGGCGACGTCACCGCTGCCGTCGGGCGCATGCAGCGTGGCGCTCTTGATGATGATGAGGCCGAACGACGCCAGGGCTATCGCGCAGCACACCAGCGGATAGTTGAGCGAGACGTACCAGGGACGTTCCAGCACCTATGGTTGTTGGTCGAAGTCCGGTCTGAAGCCCCCGCCCTCGGTCGCGTCATCGCCCGTCGCTTCCTCGCCCGCGCCGCTTTCGAGACTGATGTCATCGTCGGCCGCGGCATTTCTTTGATGCTCACCGTTGCTCGCCGCACCATTGCTCGCCGCACCATTGCTCGCGGCGCCTTGCTCGGCGGCATTGGCGGCGGCAGCTCGGCGCCGGCGGCGGCGGCGGCGCGGAGGCGTGCGGGTCTCCGCCGCGCTCGTGCGTGCGTGCGCGCCATTGCCGTAGACGGCAAGCAGGCTTTGCTCGGCTGCGATCTGGTCGCGGGTCTTCACTTGCGTCACTGGGATGTTCGCGAGCAGCATGAAGTGCCGTTCCGCGTTCTCGAAGTGCACGTCCAGCCCGTGCTCGTCGATTTCAAGATATCGCTGCAGGACGCTTAACATCTCGCCCTTCATGGCGTCAAACGTCTCCGGTGCCAGCGACACACGGTCCGACATCAGCACCAAGCGCAAGCGCTCTTTGGCGAGGCTTCGGCTGGAATCGTCTTTGCGGAAAAATCTGCTGAGGAAATCGAGCATGTGAATCGCGATCCTTCCGGCTACGAGCGAGGGAAGCGCAGCGAGGACAGCACGCGGCTGAACCAAGCCGAGCGCTCCTGCAGCGTGGGGATGGGAATGGCTTCGCCCAAAATGCGCGACGCGATGCGCCGGAACGCCGCGCCCGTCTGCGAGCCCACGATATCGACCACCGGTGCGCCCCGGTTCGTGGCGACGATGACGTCTTTGTCGTCGGGCACCACCCCGACCAGCTCAAGACGCAGTATGTCGAGCACATCGTCGATCGTGAGCATCGTGCCTTTTTTCACGAGATGCGGTCGGATGCGGTTCACGATCAGCTTCACCGGCATGTCGGGGGGCAGCAGACCTGCCACGCGGTCCGCGTCGCGCACTGCAGACACCTCGGGCGTCGTGACGATGATCGCCTCGCGCGCCCCCGCGATGGCGTTGCGGAAACCGTGCTCGATGCCAGCCGGGCAATCGATGAGCACGAAATCGAAACGTGACTGCAGCTGCAGGACGAGCGCCCGCATCGCATCGAGCGGCATCTCGTCTTTGTCGCGATCCTGCGCCGCGGGCAACAGTGCGAGCGTGCGGCGCGAACGGTCGCGCACGAGCGCTTCGTCGAGCGTGCAGCGCTCTTCGATCACGTCGAGCGAGTGGCGCCGCACGCGATTCTCCAAGCCCATGACGACGTCGAGATTGCGCAAGCCGACATCCGCATCCACGACGACGACGCGCTTGCCCGCGTCGGCGAGCGCCGTGCCGAGGTTTGCCGTGACCGTCGTCTTGCCCACGCCGCCCTTGCCCGAGGTGATGACGACGGCGCGGCCTGTCGCCTGTGGCGTCGGCGTGGCTGGGCTCGGCGCTTGAGTGCGCTGCGCAACGGGTGCGGCGATGGGAGCGAGCTCCTCCTCGGCGGCGCTGAGCGCGCTCGCCGGCTCCGCGTGATCGCGAACTTCTTGATTCATCGTTGCCCCGCTAACATCAAACGCAAGCGATTCCAGATGCCATCGCCGCTCAGCGGCTCGTACGCGATGTCCTCACCGAGCAGACGGCGCCCCATCTGCATGTAAACGCTCGACAACCGCTTATTGGGATCGAGCGTGAGCGGTTGGCCGCGATTGGTCGTGTCGACGATCTCTTCATCATCCGGCACGACGCCGAGGATCTCCCGGCCTAAGATGTCGGTGACATCTTCCACGCTCAACATATCGCCGCTCTTCACCATCTCCGGCCGGACGCGGTTGATGACCAGCCGCGCACGCCGCGAACCGAGCATTCCCAAAATACGATCCGCGTCGCGGATGGCCGCGACTTCCGGCATGGTGACGACGATGGCCTCGTCCGCGCCTGCGATGGCGTTGCGGAAACCGTGCTCGATGCCGGCCGGACAGTCGATGAGCACGATGTCGAACTCTTGGCTCAGGCTTTCCGCGACCTGCTCCATCTGCTCTTCGGTGACCGACTCTTTGTCTTTGGTCTGCGCCGCGGGCATGAGGAAGAGATTCTGCAGTCGTTTGTCTTTGATGAGCGCCTGACGCGGTTGGCAACGGCCTTCGGCAAGATCGACCAGATCGTAGACGATGCGTTTCTCCAGGCCTAGGACGAGGTCGAGGTTGCGCAAGCCGATGTCGGCATCCACCAACGCCACTTGCTTACCCAGCCGCGCGAGCGCGACGCCGAGATTGGCGGTGGTCGTGGTCTTCCCGACGCCGCCCTTGCCGGAGGTCACGACGTATACATTTTGCTTCAACGCGCACTCGCTTGTGGCCGGAGCGCGAACGCGCCGGCTGGCTCTATGACGATCGCGCCGTCGATGACCCGGGCCGTCTCCGGAGTCGGCGTGCCGCGCTGTTTTTTGTGCTCGGCCGCCGAGGCGGCGATGTGGCGGCCGATGCGCAGTTGCGTCGGCTCGAGCCGCAAGGCATGCACAGCCGCAGCCGCGTCGCCTTCGGCACCCGCATGCGCGACACCGCGCAACGTTCCCCACACCAAGATGTCACCGGTCGCGATGAGTTCGGCGCCGGCGTTGACGTCGCCGACGATGATGATGCTTCCGAACGCGCTCAAGCTCTGCCCCGATCGCAGCGACCCCTGGTAGTAGCAGTTCTGCGGCGCGCTTTCGGCGCTGTGTACGCTCGCTTCGCCGCCTTCGTGGCGGGCCTTGCGCACCGCCGCGGGCTCGCTGCGATCGTCGTGCACGCGCGGCGCCGCTGCCACGCTCGCCGCCACGATCGTCAATCCGGCTGCGCGAGCGGCGTCGGCAACCGCTTCGGCATCGCACACCGCACCGTCGGCACCGATGCCGAACTCCTCCAGCGTCGCGACGACACCATCAAGCTCTTGCGCTGTGAGCTCCTGGTCGCCCAGCATGAGCACCGCGCGGCCGCCGCGATAGAAGTTGGGCAAGCTCGCCAACCGCTCGCGCAGCTTGGCCACCACCGCCGTCAACGGCCGTTCGTGGAGATGCAGCAAAAGCCCGGACTTCGTGCCTTTTATCTGCACGCGCGGCTCGCACACGCTGGAGTGAGCATAGCTTCCGCATTGCGGCGGGGGTCTTTTTTTCCCTTGTGGATGCGGTGGCGAATAGACTGTGAAAAAGCTGTGAATACGCGCACGCCGCATGGCGCTGCGCGGCGCAGGGACTCCCCCTCAGGCCGTCGCAAATCGGTAAGGCCGTCCTCTGTCTTTTGACGGCGCAACCCGCAGGGCACTTCACGGGTCAGGAGCATTTCTCATGAAGCATATCTGGAGACGCGGGCTGGCGATGGTGCTACTCGCCTGCCTGACCGTGGGAAGCATCCCATCGCAAGCCTTGGCCGTGTCGACGGCGACCGAAGTCCAGATCGGGCAGCAAGCAGCCCGCCAAGTGGAGCAGGAGAACGCGCTCGTCACCGATCCCGTGCTCAACAGCTGGGTGAACTCGATCGGCGACAATCTTTCCCAGTTCCGCGCTCGTCCCGACATCAAGTACCGCTTCAAGGTCATCGATACGAACAGCATCAACGCGTTTTCGCTGCCGGGCGGTTTCGTGTACCTCAATTTCGGGCTCCTGAACTTCGTGAACTCCGAAGATGAGCTCGCCGGCGTCATGGGCCACGAGATGGGTCACGTGGAGCGGCGCCACTCCATCACGCTCAACGCCAAAGCGCAAGTGCTCAACGTGCTGCTCGGCCTGCTCTCCATCGCCTCGCCGTTCGTGTATCGCTTCGGCAACATGATCGACGCGCTCTCGATTTTGAAGATCTCGCGCGTGGACGAGTTGCAAGCCGACCAATACGGATTGCTGCTCATGACCCGCGCCGGTTACGACCCGAATGCCATGGTGTCGTTCATGGATCGCCTCGGCAAAGAGTACGGCGAAAGCGGCAGCGCGCTGGCCAAGTACTTCGAAACCCACCCAGGCTCACGCGATCGCGTCACGCACATGCGCGGCTACGCCGAGCTGAGCAAGACGACGAACGACCAACTGCTCGCGCAAGCGATCCATGACGAAGATGAAGGCCGCTTCGCGTACGCGCAGCACAAGATCGCCAAAGTCCTGGCGGTCGATCCGACCAACCAACTCGCGCTGCTGCATGAAGGACAAGTCGATCTCGCGCTGGGCAGCTTCGCGGGCAGCCACGAGGCGCTCTCGAAGATCGCGCACGACCCGCACGCCACTGCGGCGGCGGATAGCGCGGCGCGCCACGAGCTGGCGCTGCTGCCCAAGACCCAGGCTCCCGGCGAGCGACTGCTCAATCCTAAGACGCAGCCGCTGCTCGATCAGCTGAACAGCGCGCTCGCGAACACGAAGACGACCCAAACCGCTTTGGAGACGCGGGTCAAGCTCGGCAAAGAAGACTCAAAGCGCCTCAACGAACGCTTGGACAACCTCTCGTACGAGATCCCCAACTTCAGCAACGTCAACATCCGCCCGGGCAGCCGCCTGGAAGGCGTCGTCATCGACCTCTCGCACATGGCCAAAGACATCAACGCGGTCTTCGACAAGGGCGACTACATCCTCGCGAGCGCTCCCGGCATGCTCAAAGACGATACCGGCGTGCTCAACGAGATGCAGGCGACCGTGCGGCGCACCGCGCCCAGCGCCACCGACCTCGAGCTGCTTCCCTACTATCCCGACCTGCTCACGCAGATGAACCAGTCGCAGAACGAGCTCGTCGCCGCGCTGACCGCCTCACGCGGCGCCATGGCGCTCGCCTGGCAGGCACTCCCGACGCTCGACAGCTACTTCCGCCAGCTCGCGCGGACGTCGCTCGACTTCGGCGGTGACATCTCGCCGCGCACGGCGCAAGACCTTAAGCCGCTCGCCATCGCCGCCGAGACGCAGCTGGATGCGGCTGCGAACGCCGCAGAAACCGCGCAGACGTTGTACTTCACGTCGCAATCGCGGCAGTTGATCGGACGCATCACGCTGCTCGGCGTGGGCACGCTCGAAGGGCGTTACGCGACACTGCAACACGTCATCAACAAACGCATCGGCGTCATGCCGCCCAGCTACGACGAGTCGGTGCGTCTGGGGATGTCGGCCGGTGATATCGCCGCCGCCAGCTGGCTCGCCGCGGAGGAAAAAGTTCCGGTGAGCACGGTGATCAACGAGCTGCGCTCGACGAACAAGAACGTCATCCAAGTCGCGCAGGATAAGCATCTCTCGCAAGAGTCCCTTGAAGTCGTGCTCGGCTTGTGGTGGGAAGGCTACGCCGAAAAGCCGACCGACTGAGCGTCGCAGCTCGCTATGGGGTGGCAATCGTTCTTGGGCGGCTCCCGCGCGACCGGGAACTGGCTGCAGCACATCCGCAAGCGCGTGGACTTCGCCAGCATCGATGCTGAGGCCGGCCGCGAGGTAGAGCTCCTCGTGACCGGCCCCGGCGCCTCGCGCTTTGTCGACGTGCTGGCGCAAGCCGGCGCCATCGAGCCGCCGGCGCTGCGCGCCTGCGCGAGCTTGCCGGATCCGAGCGCCCTGCCCGCCTTTGCACGAGCTGCCGTGATGGTGGCCGGCGATACCGCCACGAATCCCGGTCTCGAAGCGCCACGTTGTGGGCGACCCCTCTACATCGTCCACCCGCCGGGCGACGCCTCGGCACAGACGAGCGCAGCAGCACCGCAACGCCCTACCGCCGATGCCGCGGCGACCTATACGTTGAGCGCGCTCACCTTGAGCGAGCTGCACAAGCACGTCTTGCCCGACATCGTGCTCGCCTACGCGGGGTTGGAGATACCTTTGGCCGCGAGGATCCCCGCGTTCCGCTCGGTCGTCGCCGCACGCTTGACGCTCGGCTACGCGATGAGCAGCTTGAAGATCGCCGGCGCGTCAGCGCTGGCCGATCACATACCATTGATCGGTCTCATCACGGGTGGCATCGCGTCGGCCGGCGACACGATCGCGATCACCGCGCTGCAGATGCGGATGCTGTTGCAGATCGCCGCCTGCTACGGAAAAAAGGCGGAGTTCGCGCGCATCATCGAGCTGCTCCCGGTCCTTGGTGGCGGTTATGGCTGGCGCGCCCTCGCGCGTGAGGCGTCCGGCTTCATCCCGATCGCGGGCATCGCCATCAAGGCAGGCATCGCGTACGCCGGCACGCTCGTCGTGGGCCAAGCAGCGTCATACTACTATGAGACGGGCAGCAAGATGCCGCCGCACGCGATCAGCGCGCTCTATCGAGAGGCCAGCGAGCGGGCGCGAGGCACGGCGCTGCAATTGGCGACGCGCGCCACCGGGGGGAGGGACCAGCATCGATCGGGCGGCTGATGCGACGCTACAGAGCGCGCCGGCCTTCCAGGGCGCGAGCGAGGGTGATCTCATCCGCATAGTCGAGATCGCCGCCGATCGGTAACCCGTAGGCCAGCCGCGAGACCTGCACGCCGAGCGGCGTGAGCAGCTTGGCTAGATAGAGGGCAGTGGACTCGCCTTCGGCGTTGGGATTGGTCGCGACGATGATCTCCTTGATGCCTTCGGCACTCACCCGGTCGACCAGCTCTTTGATGCGCAGCTGCCCCACGCCGATGCCGTCGATGGGTGAGATGAGACCCCCCAGGACGTGGTAGCGTCCTCGGAAGCTCATGGTGCGCTCGATCGCATACACATCTTTGGCCTCCCCGACGACGCAGATCACGTGCGGATCACGCCGTTGGTCGGTGCAGAGCGCGCACGGGTCGGCCTCGGTCAACGAAAAACAGCGGCTGCAAAAACGCACTTTGTCTTTGACGTCCAGAATGGCGCGGCTCAATGCGCCAGCCTCTTCGCGGCTGACGCTCAACAGATAAAACGCGAGACGGGCCGCGGTCTTCGGCCCGATCGTGGGAAGCTTTTCGAGCTCACCGATCAGCGCGGAGAGCGGCGTGGCGAGATAATCCAAACGAAGCTATGTCAAGCCGGGTATGCCCAGACCGCCGGTGAGCGGGCCCATGCGCGCTTGCGAGAGCGCTGCGACCTTGGCCTGCGCATCGCGAAACGCGAGGACGAGCAGGTCTTCAAGCGTTTCGACGTCTTGGGGATCGACCGCGGCGGCACCGAGCTTCACCGCGCGCACCTGCCCATGGCCATCGAGCGTCACCTCGACGGCGCCGGAGCCCGCGCTGCCCACCACGGTCTCGTTGCCGAGCTCCTCTTGGATCTTCGCCAGCTGCTCTTGCAGCTTGCGCGCTTGCTTCATCATCTGCTGTGGATTCATATCAAAACAACTCCGAGCCCAGAACGGATTCCGCCAACGAGAAGTTCGAGGCGTCTGCGGCGCGCAGCCGCTCGCCCTCCGGCGGCGCACTCGACACGACGCACGAGATGCTCGGACGCACGCCGCAAACTTCCGCGACGGCGTCGGCGATGATCTGCAGCATCTGCCGGTCGCCCAACAGATCGCGGCTGAACGTCGTCGGCACGCCCAAGGTGACGGCATCGCCATCGGCGGCCACGATGCGCGCGTGCTCGAGATGTCCGAAGCACGGACGCGAACGGTCGCGCACGGCGCTCACGACCTGCGGCCACAGGGCGATGAGTCTGGCGCCTGCCCTACCCTCAGCCGCCTGTGGCGCACTGCTTGTCTGCGGTGGCGCGCTGCTCGCCGCGGGCGGTGTATCGAGGTCGCTCGCCTTCTTGATAGGCGAGGGAGCGGGTGATGCTGGCGGGCGTCTGTCGGCTTGGGCGGCACGGCTTGCACGCGGAAGTGTGGTCGTCGAGCCACCCTGTGTCGGATCACTTGCTGTGCCCAGACGCTCCTCGAGCGAACGCAAGCGGTCGGAAAGCGTCTGCAGCGAGAGCTCGTCGCTCGGCAGGACGACGCGGATGAGCGCGAGTTCGAGATCGATGCGAGGCTGCGCCGAGTAACGCTGTGCGATCGTCTCCGAAAGGTTGCGCAACGCTGCCAGCACTCTCGAGCGCGGGATCGACGACGCCTGGGAGACGATGCGCTGCGCACTTTCCGGCGGCAGCTCTTTGGCAAGTACCGCCGGGCTCACTTGCGCGAGCAGCACTAAGCGGAACCAGCGCAGCAGCTCTTTGGCGAGCCAGCCGGGGTCAGCGCCGCGGTCGACGGCGTCGGCCACGGCCGTCAGAACGCCGGCGGCATCACCGGCCGCGACAGATTGGGCAGCGTCTTCCACCAAATCGTAGACCGGCGCCCCGAAGGCAGCATCGACCACGGCGCCGTTGACGATGTCGTCGCTCGCAAAACCACGCGCCTGTTCGAGCAGGACGAGCGCGTCGCGCAGCGCGCCATCCGCTAGAAAAGCGATGCGGCGCAAGGTCGTCTCGTCGGTTTCGATGCCCTCCCGCTGCGCGACCGCAGTCAAGCGCGCGGTGATGTCGTCGGGGCTCATACGGCGGAACTCATAGCGTTGGACGCGCGAGAGGATGGTCTGCGGCACTTTGTGCGGCTCGGTCGTCGCCAGCACGAACACGACGTTGGGCGGCGGCTCTTCCAGCGTCTTGAGCAGCGCATTGAACGCCTCGGCGGTCAGCATGTGGACTTCGTCCACGATGTAGACTTTATAGCGGAATTGCGCCGGCGCGAACTTCACCCGTTCGCGCAGCTCGCGGATCTCGTTGATGCCGCGGTTGCTGGCCGCGTCGATCTCGATGACGTCGAAGGCGGCCCCGGCGGCGATGGAGACGCAGGCTTCGCACTGGCCGCACGGATCGGGCCGCGGACCCCCGCGCAGACAATTCAAACATTTGGCGAGGATGCGCGCGGCCGAGGTCTTACCGGTCCCGCGCGGCCCTGCGAACAGGTAGGCGTGCGCGATGCGGCCACTCGCCACCGCGGCTTGCAAGCCGGTGACGACCGCCGGCTGGCCGACCAGCTCGTCGAAAGCCATCGGCCGGTGCTTGCGGTAGAGCGTGAGCGCGGGCACCACGGGAAGTGATTCAGGCACGGGAAAAATCGTTTCGGTCGATTCTCAGCGCTTTCCTAGACAAGAGGAGCTTTGGCAGCGGCCAGGTATGTTTAACAAGCGGTCGTCCGGGTATTAGAAAACGGCCAGCGCGTTCCGATTTTCCATATAGCCGCGGAACGTATACACATGGCCGCATTTGCACATGTTGGCCATCCCGGCGAGACGGTTATAGCGACCGGCCTAAAGATTTTCGCTCGACACCACTATTCAAGGGAAGGTTAGACAACGGTAACCGTCATGTCCGTCGACATTGACCTCAACGAGGCGCTGCGCCGCCACTTCGGCTACAAGCACTTCCAGTCCGGGCAGGAAGACGTCATCCGCCGCGTGCTCGACGGTAAAGACACGCTCGCCATCCTCGCGACCGGCGCAGGCAAGTCGCTGTGTTATCAGCTGCCTGCGTTGCTGCTGCCGGGGACGACCATCGTCGTCTCGCCGCTCATCGCGCTCATGAAAGATCAGCTCGACATGCTGGCCGACGCCGGCATTTCGGGCAGCATCGCGCTGAACAGCACGCTCACCCCCGAGGAGGAGGCAGCGCACCTCGAGACCATCGCGCGCGGCCATCTGAAGCTCATCTACGTGACGCCCGAGCGCTTGGAGGATGAGGCGTTCGTCGACGTGCTCAAACGGCTGCACGTCCCGCTCTTCGTCGTCGACGAAGCGCATTGCATCTCCCAGTGGGGGCACGATTTCCGCCCCGCGTACCTCAACTTGGGCCGCGTCATCGCCGCCTTAGGCCGGCCAACGGTGCTCGCTTTGACCGCTACGGCAACTCCGGCGGTGCGCGAAGACATCGTGACGCAGCTGGGCATCCCGCATGCGAAGTCGATCGTGCGCGGGTTCGACCGCCCGAATCTCGTGTACGAAGTGGCTCGTGCCGCAAGCGATGACGACAAACTGCGCGTGCTGCGCAACAAGCTCAGCGGACCGCTCAAAGGCGCGCTCGGCATCATCTATACCGCGACGATCAAGAACACGTATGCGGTGTCGGAATATTTCCGGGATGAGCTCGGCATCGAAGCCGACGTCTATCACAGCAAACTGCAGAAGGCCGAACGCGACCGCGTGCACGATCGTTTCATGAATGAAGATGTCAAAATTGTGGTGGCGACCAACGCCTTCGGCCTGGGCATCGACAAGGCGAACATCCGCTTCGTCATCCACTACGACCTGCCGGGCAGCGTCGAGGCCTACACGCAAGAGGCGGGCCGCGCCGGACGCGACGGCACCGAATCCACCTGTCTGCTGCTCTACCGCCAAAGCGACACGCGCGTGCAGAACTATTTCCTCACCGGCAAGTACCCGGATGTGGAAGAAGTCCAAAAGGTGTATGGCACACTGCAGTATTTCGCCGAGCAAGACAACGGCGTCTCGCTGTCAGACCTGCGCAAGATCTCGCAGCTGCCACTGACCAAGCTCAAAGTCATCCTCGCATTGCTCAAAAAGGGCAACTTCATCCGCAACGTCTCCAAGGGCACGTATGGGCTGCCGCCGCTGCTGCGCAAGCGCGCTGACCGTACGCTCAACTTGGCCAGCTACGAGACGAAGAAGTCGTACGATCAGAGCAAGCTCGCGATGATGCTGCAGTACTGCGAGACCCGCAGCTGTCGGCGCAAGTTCATTCTCAACTACTTCGGCGAAGAGTACGACGTGCCCAACTGCGGCGCGTGCGACAACTGCCGCGCGATCCTCGCCAAGGGAGAGACGATCACGCTGCTCGAGAACCTTCCGGGCGACTTCCGCATCGGCGACGTCGTCTACCATCGAAAATTCGGCCAGGGCACAGTCGAGCGAGCCGAGAGCGATCTGGTGACGGTGTTGTTCCCGAGCCACGGGTACAAGACGCTGCTGGCGACGGCGGTCAGCCGGCAAGAGCAGCAAATCGCTTAGTGCGGGCCTCTGCGCGCGCGGCTTGGGCTGCGGCATGCCTGCTCGTTTGCTGGTCGGCCGCCATGCCTGCAGCCAGCGATTCGCCCAGTCCGGCTCCCTCGTCATCACCGGCAGAGATCGCAAGCGTACAACCGCTCGCGTCCGAGAGCCCGGGTCAGCCTTCTGCGGCGCCGTCAGCGTCGGAATCGGCGTCGCCCTCGCCATCCCCCGCTGAAAGCGTCGCGCCGCCTTCGCCTGTGCCGGTGCAGCTCGCGACGCAAACCGCCCAAGTCATCCTCGGCCATAGCAGCACAGTCGACGTGCTGTCGCCGCCGAGCGGCATCGTGACCCTCGGCGGATTTGACAGCGACGTCGTGCGCGCGGTCTTTAATCCTATCGATCGCACGATCGATCTCTTCGGTTTGCGGCGCGGCGCGACGATCATCACCGTCAGCGATCAGTATGGACTCACCGCTCAGCTCGCGGTCGTCGTGCAGGCCTACGCCGGCAAGGCGTACGCCGCCACCTCCATCGCCGTCACGGGCGACCCGGCGTCAGCAGACTTCATCGCCGAGGAGGCAAGTAAGGCCGCTGCGCTCGTCGCCTACCCGGAGTCGGGCGCCCGCGTGCGCGCGGATGTCACCACGGTGCGCAACGCCCACGAGCTGCGGCTCGACGATGCGACGACCGTGTATGTGCCGCTGAGCATCGAGGGGCCGGGCTACGCCCCCTATCATCAGACGGTCGCGGTGCACATCACGAATCTCGCGCAGCCGAATATCGCGGCGAAGAAGCTGTTGGTCTCGGACTTCCCGGAGACGATCACCGAAAACGGCACGCTCTTCTATGCCGATGTGAACTTCGACGAGCCGGCGCGTCTTTTGTACTACCACTACGCGTCTCCAGGCGCATCGCCGCGGCGAGTGCTCGTGAAGGCCCAGAACAACAGCCTCGACATGAGTTCGATCCAGCTCATCTCCGGGATCGCCGGCCCAGACCCCAACGTCCTGGCGGTGGGCCATGATTCGACCAAGCGTTTCCTCATCCGCGAAGCGGCCGGCGAGGGCCGCATCTTCGACGTGCCGCCGCGCGCCACGATCAACGTCATCGATCAAGCGTTGCCGGGCGGCAGCCTCGTGTCCGGTCTGATGCAGATGCGCGTCGTCAGCGGCGCCGGCGTCCGCGTCGCAGTGGTCGTGCAAGGCGCGGACCAGACGCCGATCGAGCCGATCTCCGACACCTTGCTTTCGAGCGCCGTGAAACACTCGCGCGGCATCTATCAGGTGCCGCAGTTCGAATACGACCTCGCGTACACGGTCGGCGGAGATCCTGCGACCATGTTCATCGGGAAACTGCCGCTCCCGAACTTGGTGCAAGGCGAAGTGCTCGGCGGCGATTATGGCGTGAAGCAATCCGCCGCCGTCACGCTGCTCAACCCGCTTCCCGATGCGCAGCGCGTGGGCATGTGGTTCGAGCCGCGCGGCGGTCGAGCCACCGGCACGTTTCTCATCGATGGGCGGTTGTTGCAGCTGCATCCAGTCGACCCGGCGCGCCCCGCGCTCGTGCGCACCTTCACCGTGCCGGCGCGCGGCTACCGTCACCTGAGCATCGTGACGATGCCCGAAGGTGGCTCGTCCTATCCCGTGCGGATCACGATCTCCGCCGAACCCCCATCGGGTGGCGGCTGGAATCTTTCCACCGCAGCATATTAGGCGACCGAGCGATACAGCCGCATCATGCGCTCGGCCACCGCCGGCCAGCCGAAGCCGCGCGCCCATGTCCGTCCGGTGGAAACACGCGATTCGACTGCGGTGCCGCCCCTGCGGATTTCGCGCAAGGCGCGCGCCAACGCGTCCCCGTCAGACGGCGCGGCGAACCAGGCACAGCTATCGAGCACTTCCCGCAATACGGCGATGTCTGCCGCGATGACGGGCAAGCCGGCTGCAAGCGCCTGTAGCGGGGGCAGCCCGAAGCCCTCGTAGGTCGAAGGGAAGACGAATGCGAGCGCGCCCGCATACAAGGCCAACAGCGCCTCCGGCGAGACGTAGCCGAGCAGGCGCAGCCGGTTCTCGACACCGAGCGCGCGCGCCGCTTGCTGCACGTCACGCGCATACGTTGTATGCGGACCGGCGCTGACCAGGATGAGATCGGGGTGTTCGACGAGCAGCGGCAAGGCAGCCGCGAGGTTCTTGCGCTGTTCAACCGTGCCGACATTGAGCAGGTAGGGCGTCTGCGCGATGTTGCGCTCGATGCTGAAATACGATTCGTCAACCCCAGCGCCCGTGACGAGCACGCGGTCCGGTTGAAAACGCACATGCTGCAGCAGTTCGGTCCGCGCGGTTTGGCTATCGGCTGCGATACGATCCGCTTGCGTCACGAGCGTGCGCTGCAGACCGGCGAAGTACCAGCGCGCATAGACGCGCCCCGGCACGGC
>JALYZS010000208.1 GCA_030948745.1 Vulcanimicrobiota bacterium
CGCTCGTACCGCTCGTGGAGAGCGGCGAATGGGCGAGCGACGGCGCACGCGACGCAGTGGCTTCGTCCGTGGCGCCCGTGCGAGCAGCGAACTGCGACGCGCTGATCTTGGGCTGCACGCATTTCCCGCATCTGCGTCGCTGGTTTGTGGACGCGCTGGGCGAAACGGTGCGCATCGTCGATCCCGCCGAAGCGACAGCAGCGGAAGCAGAACGCCAGCTACGCGGCCTGCCCGCCGGTAACGGCCGATTGTTGTTCGCCGTCAGCGGGGACGTCGCCGATTTCGCGCGCCATGCGTTGCAGCTGTCTGGGTTCGTCGCCAACGAGACGAAGCACGTGGCGGTGTCCGCGCCGCCCGGGCTGTTGGAAAGCCCCGCAGGCTGATTAGATCAGCGCGAAGATCTTGAAGAAGACCAGGGTGGAGATGACCGCCAGCGCGGCGCCCGCCAACACCTGGGTGATGGTGTGGCTGCGCAGATACACGCGCGCCCACCAGACGAGCGGCACGATCGCCACGTAAGGCAGCGGTTGCAGGTTGAAGAGCAAGAACATCGCGGCGAAAGGGCCGGTGATGCCGAAGGCGTGGGTGCTGATCTTCCACCAGCGGGTCACGATCATGATGACGACGGTCGCGCCGAGATATCCCCAGGTCACGGCGATGAGCTGCACCGGCGCGTGCACGAGCGTGAGCACGATCGCGGCTACCAGATAGGTGACGACGAAGCCCGAGAAGCCGCGCCGACGCTCGCTGCGGTCGGACATGTCGAAATCGGAGATGCGTCCGCTCAAATAGAGGTAGAAGATGCACAACACCGGCGCGATGGTGAAAAAAAGCAGACCCGCGAAGGAGAGCTCCCAGAATTCACGGATGTTGCTGGAATAGGCGCGCGCGATGATGATGAAAAGCGTCGTCGCGCTCAAAAACGGGTTGAAGATCGTGGAGAGCGTGCGCGCGAATTCGACGACCGCCCGATGCTCGCGCAAGGCGACGATGTTATGCTGATTGCTCTCAACGGGAGAAAGCGCCTCGATGAAGCGGCGCCGGCGCGAGAGATTGCGCATGGCCATCATTATAGCCGCAGCTATCCCACATGTAAAGGCACGCAGGGGGGAGCCCGGGATTGCGCGTGACGCACATCACGACGCCGCAGTACATGCCCGGCGCCGAACCCTTCCAGCTCGACGCCGCCGGCGCGACGGGCGTGCTGTTGCTGCATGGCTTCTCAGGCAGCTGCGCGGAAGTGCGGCCGCTCGGCGAGATGCTGCACAACGCCGGGTACAGCGTCGTCGCGCCGGCGCTCGCGGGTCACGGCACGCATCCCGATGACCTGCTGCCGATCGCCGCGCAGCATTTCTTCGAGGAAGCCGAGGCCGCGTATGCACTCGCGCGATCCCGTTGGCAGCGCGTATACCTCGTTGGGCTCTCGCTCGGCGGCACGCTCGCATTGCATGTCGCTGCGCGTCACGCCGTCGCAGGCATCGTCACGATCGCGAGCCCGGTGTACATGCGCCGCCATATCAAACGCGGCATACCGTTCGCGCATCGCTGGTCGCCCTGGCGTCGCGTGGTCAGCAATCTCGCAGCCTGGCGCGGTGAAGTCGTGGGGTACCGCACCACGCCTACGTCCTCGTTGCTCGTCTTTTTGGAAGTGCTCGAGCAGGTCCGCGCCGAGCTGCCCGCGGTGCGCGCGCCATTATTGGCGCTGCACGGCCGCAAAGACGACACCGTCCCCGCGAGTAACGCCGAGTTCATCGTCCAGCACGTCGGCAGCCCGATGCGCCGCTCCCGCCTCTATCCCAGCGGCCGCCACCTGCTGTGCTTGCCGCCCGGGCTCGCGCAGATCACACCCGACATCCTCGCGTTTCTGCATGAACTCGGCGGGCCGGATGTGGCTTCTCCGCCAACAACCGAAGGGGCGTCTTCCTAAGCGCCGAACCTCGCTGGTCGTATGGTCGCCTTCTTACACACGGGCTATGTCGCGCTGTGGAGCTGGATCGCGGCGACGCTAGCTGCAGCGACGCCGGCGCCGTTGCCGACCGCCGTCTTCCAGTTCCAGCAGCAGACGTTCGCCATGAAATATCCGTTCATCGTCGGGCTCATCCAATGGCTTTTTCTCTTCGTGGCGCTCGGTCTGGTCGGGCTGATGTCCGTGCAGACCACCAAGAACGAGGGGCTCTCGGGCAGCATCGGCGGCCGGGCCGAAGCCGGCTACCGCGGTAGGCTTGGCCTCGACCAGCAGCTGACGCGTCTCACCGCCATCGCCGCGATCGCATTCGTCTTCCTCGCGATCCTGTATTTCCTCGCCACGCGCTGACGCGCTGATGGCATAGGAGAAGACCGTCCCGCTTAGGAACTCGCGCTAGTCCATTGCAGGGGGTGCCTACAGACAACCTCATGGCGTTATTGTCCGTCAACGACTTGCAAGTCACATTCGCCACCGACGACGGGGTTGTGCGCGCCGTCAATGGTCTCACGTTCTCGCTCGAGGCGGGCGAAACGTTGGGCATCGTCGGCGAGTCGGGCTCCGGCAAGAGCGTCACGGCGCTCTCCATCATGCGCCTCATCGCGATGCCGCCCGGGCGCATAGAATCGGGTTCGATCGAGTTCGAAGGTCAAGACTTGTTGCGCATCGGCGAAGCACAGATGCGCTCCATTCGCGGCAACAAGATCTCGATGATCTTCCAAGACCCGATGACGAGCCTCAACCCGGTGCTGACCGTCGGCGACCAGATCGCCGAAGCGGTCGCGCTGCACCAGCACAAGAAACAGCGCGAGGCGATGCGGCGTGCGGTCGAGATGCTCACCATCGTTCGCATCCCCGAGGCGCAGAAACGCGTCAACAACTATCCGCACCAGTTCTCGGGCGGCATGCGCCAGCGCGTGATGATCGCTATGGCCTTGGCCTGCGATCCGGCGCTGCTCATCGCGGACGAGCCCACGACGGCGCTCGACGTGACCATCCAAGCGCAGATCCTGGACCTGATGCGCGATCTGCAGAAACGCTTGAATTCAGCGATCATCCTCATCACGCACGACCTGGGGGTGGTGGCAGAGGTGTGCGAGCGCGTGCTCGTCATGTACGCCGGGAACATGGTCGAGTACGGCACCGCTGAGCAGATCTTCGCCGAGCCGAAGCATCCCTACACCTGGGGACTGCTCGAGTCGTTGCCCAAGCTTAATGAGAGCGACCGTAAACGGCTCGTGCCCATCAAAGGCCAACCGCCGAACCTGCTCAAGCTGCCCACCGGCTGCCCGTTCGCGCCGCGCTGCGACTTCGCGTTGCCGGAATGCGCCACCGTCCCGCCGCCGCTCATCGATTTCGGCGATGGGCACGTGGCGCGTTGCATCCTTTATAAGGACAATAAGAGCCTCGATCTGCGCCAGCTCCGGCCTCGCACGGAAGCCACGGAGACCGCCGGGGCGAGCACCGGGACCGATGGCTGAAGACCTGTCGAGCATCACGCCGGGCGACGTCGCGCCGCACGCTGGCGGCGACGCGCTGGTCGAAGTGCGCGACGTGCGCAAGTACTTCCCGGTCACGGCCGGCATTTTCTCGCGGCACGTAGCCGACGTCAAAGCCGTTGATGGCGTGTCCTTCGCGATCCGCCGCGGCGAGACTCTCGGGCTCGTGGGCGAGAGCGGCTCGGGCAAGACGACGATCGGCCGCTGCGTCCTGCGACTCGTCGAGCCGACCTCGGGCGAGATACTCTTCGAAGGCGAAGACATCACCAAAGTCGGGCGCACCGAGATGCGCCATCTGCGGCGCAAGATGCAGATCATCTTCCAAGACCCGTATGCGAGTCTCAATCCGCGCATGACGGTCGGCGACATCGTCGCCGAGCCGTTGCAGATCCACCACCTCGCGCGCGGCAAGGACGTGGACACACGCGTGCGCGAGCTACTGCGCACCGTCGGGCTCTCGGCGGACCACGCCAACCGCTATCCACATGAATTTTCGGGCGGGCAGCGCCAGCGCATCGGCGTCGCCCGCGCTTTGGCGGTCAACCCATCGTTCATCGTCGCCGACGAACCGGTGTCCGCGCTCGACGTCTCGATCCAGGCGCAGGTGGTCAACCTATTGCAGGATCTGCAAGAACGGCTGCAGCTGACCTATCTGTTCATCGCGCATGACCTTTCGGTCGTGCGCCACATCTCCGATCGGGTCGCGGTGATGTACGTCGGCAAGCTCATGGAGTTGGCGAGCCGCGACGATTTGTACAACAATCCGTTGCATCCGTACACGCAGTCACTGCTATCGGCGATCCCGATCCCCGACCCGCGGGTCGAAGCGCGCCGCGAGCGCATCATTTTGCAAGGCGACATCCCGTCGCCCCTCAACCCCCCAAGCGGTTGCCGCTTCCACACCCGCTGCCCGATCGCGTTCGAGCGCTGCGTCACCGAGGTCCCAGAATTCAAGCCCTATGGCGGGCACTACGTCGCTTGCCACGCCGTTGAGGAATTGGGCGGCAAGCAGCCACCGATCCGCCCCAACGCGGTCGCCCGCGACATCCCAGCCTAGCCGCCATGCCGGGCGAACGCGGTAACCCGCAGCGCTCGCCGATAACCTCAAGGAGCAGTCCATCGGGCGTCCCGCTTTTGACACCCGTTGACAGGCTGGTGTATAGTAGGGGACGTTTGGACGTCTGGTTGGTCCCGGAGCGCAGGCTGTCCGTTGAAAGGCCCATTTGTCGAAGTCACTGATCATCGTAGAATCGCCCGCCAAGGCGCGAACGCTCAAGAAGTTCTTGGGCCCGCGCTATCAGGTGTTGGCCTCGGTCGGTCACGTGCGCGACCTTCCCAAGAGCCGCCTGGGCGTCGACCCGGACAATGATTTCGCGCCCTCCTATGTCACCATCAAGGGCAAAGGCGACGTCATCAAAGAGCTGCGAGCGGCGGCGAAAAAAGCGGATCACATCTATCTGGCGACCGACCCGGACCGTGAAGGCGAGGCCATCGCCTGGCATTTGGCCGAGTTGCTGAAGCTGCAGCACCCGCAACGCATCGAACTCCACGAGATCACGAAGAGCGCGGCGCAGGCGGCCCTGAAAAACCCGAGCGACGTCAACATCGATCGGGTGAACGCGCAGCAGGCGCGGCGCATTCTCGACCGACTCGTCGGGTACAAGATCTCGCCGCTGTTGTGGCGCAAAGTCCGTGGCGGCCTTTCCGCTGGGCGAGTGCAGTCGGTGGCGGTCAAGCTCATCGTCGACCGCGAACGCGAAATCGACGCGTTCGTCAAACATCGTTATTGGACGGTGGCTGCGACGCTGTGGCCGGTGGGCCACCACGACGCCACCCATACGTTTGTCGCCGATCTGATCTCGGTTAAGGGCAAGCGCGCAGACCTCTCGCCCGATGCGCTCGCCGCGGTGGGCAACAAAACCGCCTATGTCACGAGCGAGGAGCAGGCGCGCGCTCTTGCCGAGCGGCTGCGTGGCGAGCAGTTCTTCGTCAAAGCCATCAAGCGCAGCGAGCGGCGCGACAATCCGCGGAGCCCCTTCACGACCAGCACGCTGCAACAGGAAGCCTCGCGCCGTCTCAAGATGCGCGTGCGCAAGACGATGCAGATCGCGCAAGGTCTGTACGAAGGTGTGGACACGGGCGAAGGCACGGTCGGCCTCATCACCTATATGCGCACGGATTCCACCCGGTTATCGGAAGCGGCGCAAGCCATGGCGCGCGACTACATCGTCAACCGTTTCGGCCCGCAATATCATGGCGGGCGTCAATACAAGGTCTCGGATGCGGCGCAGGACGCGCACGAAGCCATCCGCCCGACCGACGTGCAGCGCACGCCTGATTCGATGGCAGCGTTCCTTGAAGCGCCGCAGCTCAAAGTCTACCGGCTCATCTGGGAGCGTTTCGTGTCGAGTCAGATGTCGCCCGCGATCTACGACCAGACCAGCGTCGACATCAACGCCGGCGAATGCGCATTGCGCGCGAGCGGCAGCGTGCTGAAATTCGCGGGCTATACCGCGATCTACGAAGAGACGCGCGACGAAGACGCTGCCGACGACGACGAGCGCAAGCGGCATCTGCCGCCGGTCGAGGAAGGCCAGCAGTTGGATCCGCGTGCGGTCAGCGCCGACGAGCACGAGACGCAGCCGCCGCCGCGCTTCACCGAAGCCAGCCTGGTAAAAAC
>JALYZS010000115.1 GCA_030948745.1 Vulcanimicrobiota bacterium
CATCCACACATCACCATTGGCCGCGACCGCCGCCGCTCTCGGAATGGCGCCCAAGTCGGGCGCAACGGCGAGCGTTAGTGCTCCGTCCGGAGAATAACGGCCGAAGAAGCCAGCGTGGTCAAGCACCCATACGCCACCGCCAGGCGCGGGCAGCACAACGATTGCTTGGGGTTTCTGCCGTGCGATCTTGTAGACGTCAGCCGTCTGTGCATGAGGCTCGTATCTGACCGCCCGCTCATACACGCCACCCCACTGGTAACCGTTGAACAGCGGCGCGATCCAGATCGAACCGTCGGCGGCGACGCTCAGGTCGTGCAGCAGCGTGGAGTCGACGGGTCTGTATGCGGACTTTGCGGCGGAATTTTGTTGATGAAGCCCAGCGTGCTCAAACCGGACGTCGACGGTGCGGATCAGCAGCGATCGCATAGGAAGCGCCAGCGGCGCTGGTTCTCCCGCGCTCATGCGGGTCGCAGCATACAGCATTGCGCCCAGCAGCGCGAAGGCCGGTAGACACTTCAAAAGGAAGCGCCCGGTCAGCATTCTCGCCCAGTCATTTCGATTGCATGGCGTTTTATGAACATCTCGAAGCCGGCTCGAATAGCCATCATCGCCGCCCTGACGATTGTCACGGCAGTGGCGCTCATATCACTTGAGCGTCGCATCGAGTCGTACATGCTGCTCCCGACCTCATTGGCCCCCGTATCGGAGCCAACCCGCTACGCAGGCGGCCCTGCGCTGAGCATGCTTCCGCTCCGCCACACGGGCTACCACAACGACTCTCGACCGCCGCCGCCAAATCCCTTTAAGGACGTTGACTTCGGAGCCCAGATACGCACGCTGAGCTATCGCGCAACCTTTATCGCATCGGAAGCGATGGAGGGCGCGGACGGGAACCTGTACATTGCTTATTACTGGGCGCCTCCGGTTGGTACGGCATACGACCCCGACAAGTTCGGCGTCGTCACCGGGGGCGTGATTCGCGAGGTGGTGTCGGGGATGTTTCTCGACTTAGTGACGATCACTGGGCGCGCGCACGGCTATCCGACGTTTTCGATCAGCACAGGGACCACGCCAACTGAGGACGATTTGCACGGCAACTGGGTCGTTGCTGCGACGGGACCGCATCAGCTCTCCTGGATTGAACCGCTTTCTCCGACGTGCGTGCCCTGCGATGGCAGTCTCATTGTGGGCAAAGGCCACTGTTTCTCATTTGCCGCCGGACAGTTGTGCCAACAAAATCAGCAGGTGACCTTTTGGCGAAACGACCGCGCGGTGGTTGTCATCCCAGCCGCACGCGTCATTGGCGCCGGTCCGCATCGTTTTCTCGTCGGCGCACCTGAGGCTGATAATGTGGGTGAATGGAATCTAGAAGGCTTTGCGCCCTGAGCCGTCCCTCCGGCGGCGAGCCAGCTCGATGCTCTGAGGAAACCGGAACACATCGTGGGGGTCCAGCTCCGCCTTGATGGCCTGAAGGCGTGGATAGTTGCCGGCGAAATAGCGATGTTGCCAATTCTGCAGATCGAGGTCGCAGTAGTTCCGATAGCTCTTGCGTCGGGTGTACGGATCGATCGCGGTGAAGGCGCCGCGAATCCATGCGAACGCGGCATCCGCGGCGGATGCTTGATTCCAATAGGTCTGGTATTGCAGCGAATAGCACATGTCTCGGTGCGGAAATGCCGTCGCCGCGGATGGGATATCGTTGACAGCACCACCGAAAGCGTCAAATTCGAGCAAACACGTGACACCCGGTGGCGTCGCCTCAACGTGACGCACCGCCGCTCGCACGCCTTCAACGCTCAGGGGCGCGGCGCCGAAGCTCGACTTCATCTTCCAGCTTTGGCGCGCCGACCTGCGACCCGCTATTCTGTCGATCGCCTCGAGATGGGAAAGCGGTTCGATGGTTGAGCGCTTCGGCGTCGCTACCCGGCGAAGTACCTGGAGCAACGGCAACAGCGTTGGTGCGTCCCCTAAAAATAGCCCCGTGCAGCGAATGGTCTTCGGCGAGCCTCCAGCAAGGGTGAGAATGCTCGTGAGCTCGCGTGGTCCGTCTTTGGACCACGCCATCCAATGCCGAAGCAGGTCCTCGGCCGTGGTCGATTCCCAGCCCCAGCGCAACGAAAAATAGACGACTTGCTCGGGCAGAGGCACGAGATCATATTCCAGATCCGTTACGACACCGAAACTGCCGCCCCCACCGCCGCGGCACGCCCAGAGAAGTTGTCTCCCGAGTCTGTCGGTCGCCGAATCCCGCACGCGTCCATGAGCATCGATCATTCTGACGCGTCGCAATTTATCGCTCATCAGGCCATGCCGCCGGACCATCAACCCGTAGCCGCCGCCCGTGGTCAATCCCGCGACTGCGACCGAAGGACTGCTGCCACCGGGAAGGGTGCGACCTGCGTTTGCTAACGCACGATACATCGCGCTTAGAGTCGTTCCAGCGCGAATGATTGCGGTCGCACCTCCAGCTGCCACTGCCACGCCTTGGTACTGGCTGAGGTCGATCACCATCCCCGCGTTGTTGAGCGAGAAGCCCTCGTAGTCGTGGCCGCCGCTTCGAATCGCCACGGATTTTCTGTTCGCGACCGCCCATCGTATACTGCGAGAGACGTCGTCTCGACTTCGGCAATACACGATGAGCGCGGGCCTGAAATCAAGCCGGGCATTTTCGTCCTGGCGAGCGTCCTCATACTTGACGTCGCCGGGTTCAACGGCCGATTCCGGCAACGGAAAGGAAGGCAAAGCTGATGCCACGACCGAGCCCGAAGCAAGACTTGTCAGACTCGCTCCTAGTTGGGTCAAAAATAGAGCGCGCTTGACGGGCCGCGGCTCACCCGCTCGGATGCAGTCCAAATCGCGTCGCTTGACCTGCGTGATACTTTCGACGGCCAACGCCGCGGCCGTGTTATCGACCGCGGCATCCCGTGAGCTTCGAAGGATTCGAGCCGGTCGCTCCCTACCTGTCGGCGTTCGCATACATAAGCGAGCCCGGCGTCGTCAGCTGCTCCCCCGTTTCGAGCAGTGTCTTCAGACCGGACAGAATCATCGGCCAACCCCCGTAGAGCTCGGAGTTTGCACCCTCTCGCAGCTGATCGTGGGTCACGGTCAGGCGGCAGGAATCCTGGATCTGCTCGATCTCCCAGGTCACGCGAGATGCTCCCTCACGCTTTACGTCGTCGCTCCACAGCGCGTTGAACGTTTGGACCAGGCGTCGTGGGGGATCAACCTCGACGTTCTCGCCCCCAAGGATCGGCGTCGGGGAGGCGGGGGTGAGCCCTTCATAGCGCGAGCCAGGAATCCACTTCGATTCCACACCGATGCCGAAAGTGTATTTGCGTCTCATTTCCGGATCCGTGATCGCTTGCCAGAGCCGTTCGGGCGTTGTTTTGATGTAGATCTCGTAGATTTTTTCCATTGCTCATCCTCCAATGCGTGCTTGAGAG
>JALYZS010000127.1 GCA_030948745.1 Vulcanimicrobiota bacterium
CTTTCATGCCTGCGGTCACGTGCCCGAAGACCGTGTACTGGTGGTCGAGAAAGTGCGCGTCTTCCAAGCAGATGTAGAACTGTGATCCGGCGGAGTCGGGCGACTGCGAGCGGGCCATCGCCACGGCCCCCGCATCGTGGAGGCGCTCGTTGAACTCAGCCTTGAGATTGTATCCGGGGCCGCCCGTGCCCGTGCCGTACGGGCAGCCGCCTTGGATGACGAAACCAGGCTCGACGCGGTGGAACGTCAGCCCATCATAGAATCCGCTGCGCGCGAGCTTGATGAAGGACGCCACCGTGGTCGGCGCGTCGTCGGGATAAAATGAGAAGACGATCTCGCCGCGCTTGGTGCGGATGCGCGCCTGTAGTGCCTTCGCCTGTTGGATGAGGCTGATCATCTCTTGTGTCGTGGGCGGTTCGTAGTTGGCCATGCTGCGCGCTTCGGTGCGCTCCGCCGTGCGCCTTTCCAAGCGTCCGCGCGGTTGACACCCGCTTCGACCGCGTGGTAAGATGGCAGCCTGTTCACGCCAGTGCGCGACCACTTTTCTTTCGGATACGGAGGGCCGGCTTTGCGAACCACACTGCAGCGATCGACGATGGCTCTCTGCTTCGCCTTGACGGCGTGCACGATGGCCAACGATGTTTGCAGCGACCTCGTTCAGCGAGGCGACGCCTAGCGTTTTCGGACGCGGCGGCGCCGCTCAGGCGATGAACGAGGCCCCTGCAACGCAGGGGCTTCTTCTTTTTATCCACACGGTGCGACACGCACGGAAAGCGAGGTGATTCACATGCAGCATTGGTCTGTCCATGACGGCGCCCTGCAGCGGCGTTGCGAGCTGTTGGCAGAGGCGGCGCGCGCGCGATTGCTCAAGGGCGCGCGCGGATCCGGCCGCTCGCGCATCACGGCGCGCAAGAAGCTGGCGCGCGTCCTGCTCGCGTTCGGCTATTTCCTGCTGGATGCCGGGCATTCGCTCGACGACGGGTTGCGGCGGCCGCGCTAGCCGGCCGCCCGCCCTGGCCCTGGGGATTCGATTCGCCGCGTCCGGGTATACCGTGCGAGTGGCCCCACCATTAAAAGAAAGCGAGTCACGAAATGCAAGAACGCCGCATACCCGGTGACACCCCAGGCGCCGACGTCCCGCCCAAACCACACGAATTCCCCGAGTACGAGG
The DNA here is from genome assembly GCA_030948745.1 of Vulcanimicrobiota bacterium. Classification (GTDB taxonomy): domain Bacteria; phylum Vulcanimicrobiota; class Vulcanimicrobiia; order Eremiobacterales; family Eremiobacteraceae; genus JALYZS01. The sequence goes on from JALYZS010000127.1 coordinate 1,172, forward strand.
ACACGCCGACGAACGTCCACGACGATGGCGGCCCGGACCGCAAGCGCGAACCCGGCCAAGATTCGCCCGACACTCGCGATCCCGGCTCGACGAAGCTGGATAGCAGCAACGAATAACGCCTCATTGCAGCACGGGCTGGCCGCCGCGTTCCTCCACGAAGAACTGGGCCGCGTATAACGTCGCGTACAGCCCGCCGCGCTGCAACAACCGCTCGTGCGTGCCCGACTCCACGATCGTGCCCCGCTCGACGACGTTGATCAAGTCGGCGCGCAGCACGGTGGACAACCGATGGGCGACGACGAGGCTCGTGCGCCCGCGCATGAGCGGCACGAGCGCTTCTTTGATGAGCTGTTCGGATGTGGAATCCAGCGAGCTCGTGGCCTCGTCGAGGATCAAGATGCGCGGATCCTTGAGCAGCACGCGTGCGATGGCGATGCGCTGACGCTCGCCGCCTGAGAGTTTATGCCCGCGCTCGCCGACGATCGTCGCCAAGCCCGCCGGCAAGCTCACCACGAGGTCGTAGATGTTCGCCGCCTTGCAGGCCGCGATGAGGTCGTCATCGCTCGCGTCCGGTCTGCCGTAACGTAAGTTGTCGGCGATGGACGCATGGAACAGATACGTCTCCTGCGTCACGATGCCGATGTTGCGCCGTAACGCGTCGAGACGCAGATCGCGAACGTCGAAGCCGTCCACGACCACCTTGCCTTCCTGCGGATCGTAAAACCGCGGCAACAACTGCATGATCGTCGTCTTGCCGCCGCCGCTCGGACCGACGAAGGCGATGAGTTCTCCCGGCCGCGCCCGGAACGAGATTCCGTCGAGCGCCCAGCGGTCGGGAACGTAGGCGAAGCGCACGCTTTCGAAAGCGATCTCGCCGCGCGACGTTCCCAAGTCAATCGCATCGGGGCGTTGCGCTGCTTCCGGTGCCATGTCGAGATAGGCGAAGATGCGCTCGAAGACCGCAAACGCGCTGACCAATTGCACCTGCACGCCGACGAGCGCCGAAGCAGGGCCGTACAACCGCCCGAGGTAGGCGACGAAGGCCACGATGGTGCCGACGCCGAGCCCGGAGCGGATCGCAAGCCAGCCCCCGCCTAGCCACACGAGCGCTGGACCGATGATCACGAGCGCGCCGATGAGCGCGATGAACCAGCGGCCGACGAGCGCCAGGTGGATCTCGAGCTTCATGAGGTCGGTGCCGGCGTCATGGAAGCGTTGCGCCTCCTGACGCTCCCGCACGAACGACTTGATGAGCGTGATGCCCGAGAGCGACAGCGTCTCTTGGATGAGGCTTTCGATGCGATCGCGCTGCTCGCGCGTCTTCTTGCGGACGGCGTACATCGTCTTGCCCACCGGCCGAAGCGGGATGATCATGAGCGGCACGACCAGCAACGACAAGAGCGCCAAGCGCCAGTCCAGCCAGAAGATGGCGATGATGGTCGTCAGGATGACGATGACGTTCGTCGCCAAGGTCACGAGCGTGCCGGTGACGACGCTGTCGACCGCGTCGACGTCGCTCGACACGCGGTTCATGATCTCCCCGGTCTTGGTAGAGGTGAAAAACGCCAGCGACATGCGGTGCAGATGACGCACGAGCGCGTCGCGCATGTCGCGCATGATTCCCTCGCCCACGAAGGCGTTGAGGTAGCCCTGCCAGCCGCCGATCGCGCTCGCGATGAGCGCAACGGCGACCATGCCGCCGACGTAAAGCGCGAGCTCGTGCACGTTCTTGCGCGCTATGGCGTCGTCGATGATGAGCTTCGTGAACAGCGGTGGCAGCTGGCCGAGCACGCTCGTGAACAGGATGCAGACCAGGATGAGCGCTTCTTGACGCCAGTAGGGCGCGAAATAACGCAGGATGCGGCGCCAGTCGATCTTGCCGGGCGGCCGCGCGCCGTCGCTGAGATTCATGCCGTGCATGAGGAACATGGGAGAGGAGCCGAGCATGCGAGCCACTACCCCGAACGGCGCGGCTTTCCCCCGCAGGACTACGCTACAGGACCTGTGCTAGCGCCACCAGCCAGTCGCCGCGGGCACGTCGGCCGAGCGGCCTACCGGCGGCAATCCGTAGAGGTCTTCGAGGGTGCGCAGCACGTTGTAGTGGTCGATGCGCATGTCGTAATGTCCGGGCTTCACCATCGGACCGACGAAGATCGTCGCGATGTGATTGCTCTCTTCGCGATCATCTTCATCCCAGGTGATGATGGTCAAGGTGTTGTGCGTCGCGCCCCAGTCGACGATCGGTCCGACATGGCTCTTGAGCCATTCATCCGCGTCCTCGACCGAACCGCTGTGCATGTCATGCGCTTGATTGGGGATAATGAACGCGACGGTGGGCAACTGGTCGAAGGCAGGCAGCTTGCTCAGCGGCCGGTTCGAAGATGGCGGCACGCTTGTGAAGTTCACCCATGGGTTGTGCTTGCGAGCATAGCTCCATTTCGCAAAGCCGGCGAAGCAGCCGGTGAAGCCGGTGCGCGGCATGGTCTCCGAATAGCCCACGAAAGTGAAGTGGTGCGCGAGCAAAAGTCCGCCAAGGTTGGGCGCACCCAGGGGCACCCCGCGTTCTGGACAGCCATCGCCGTTGTTGTTGGTCTGCCCGGAGAAGAGCGCGATATAATTCGGGGCGCTTGGGTGCGCGACGCCGTAGGATTGCGTGAACAACGCACCGCGCTGCGCGAGCCCGTTGAGATAGGGAGCCCGGCCGTTGCCGATGATCTGCGAAAACGGGTGATTCTCTTCGACGATCACGATCACGTGGTCGGGGCGGGGAGCTGTGGCCGCGGATGTTGTCCTTGCAGGGCTTGCTGTGAGGCCGGATGCGAACGCCATGCGGCCGCCGCCCTGTCGAGCGCTGCAGCCGGCGAGCACGAAGCACAGGGTCACTGCGAGCCATCGAGACATCATAGCGACTGCAAGGAACCTGTGGAGACGAAGCGTGTGATCGCCAGGCCGATGGGATCGTCCTGAAAGGAGATCATGTTCTGCAGCACCGTCAAGTGATCGCGCTCAGGCTCCAAGTACGTGACGCTGTCGCCGGCGGCGCGCAGTTGATCGACGAGCAAACGCGGTTGCGAGGCGCTCACGATATGGTCGTTCTGACCCTGCACGACGAGAAAAGGCGGTTCGCTACCGTCGAGATTGCGGCCGATGTCATAGCGTTTCCACTCGGCCATGTTCGTGCCGAACACGACCTGATCCAGCCACAGGTAACGCGGGTCGTGCGCGAGCACCGCGTCTAACGTCGGGTTGTATGCCGCACCGTCCACGGCGATGACGCCGGAGATGTCTTTCTTGCTCAGGTTGGCGAAGCTCAGCGCTTGCAGGTCGGTTGCGGTGAAAGCGGCGAGCTCAGCGCCGGCCGAGTGTCCCATCAGGAAGAGCCGGTGCCTCGCGTACCCCTCGCTTTCGGCGGCGGCGTGCAGCCACTGGACCGCAGCGGCAATATCTGCCGCCTGGTGTTGCACCGTCACGGCCGGCGCCAAGCGGTAATTCACAGCCGCAAACGCCACCCCGCAGCGCGCAAAGGCACGCCCGAGCTGCGCGTATTGGGCCTTGTCGCCTTTGATCCAGCCGCCGCCATGAACGAACACGATCAAGGGTTCGCCCTGCACCGCGCGCGGGGCATAGACGTCGAGCGTTTGATAGATGAGATCTTGACCGTACGCCGCGCTCGACTCACGTACGTCGAACGTCTGGCGCGCGCAATCCGCCACAGCACGCGCCGGCAGACCGACGACGACGATGGCAAGGACGAACAGCAAAGCAAGGCGGCGCATATATGACTCATTGCCGCAAGCGCGCCCGCTCAAACTAATCCGGCGGTTATATTTCCAGTCGCGCCAAGTTGTGCAGCGAACGCTGCAACGTACGCTTGGAAACCCATGCGACCGCGACCGCGCTGCACGCAAGGCCCACTACGACCGCACGTTCGCCGTGCACCACGACGCGCGCCGATGCCAGCAATGCTGCGCACAGCAACAGGACGGCGACGCCGGCGAGAAATGGGATGATCATCCGCACGCCGCGGTTGATCGCGTTGGGGTTCTCCCATTGAAACGACGGGAACGTCGTATCGAACAGCACGCCGCAGCACACCGAACAGGTGGCCATCAAGAGCGCGAACAGCACGAGCGCGAACGTGCGCGCCACCCCGAACCCGTAGCCGTATGCCAACGCAGCTGCCCCGCCCAGCACCACGAGGGCCGTTTGTCCCAGCGTCACCGCGAGCTTGGCCCGTAGCACGTCTGCCGGCCGCAACGGCATCGCGCGCAACATCCAGGCTGCACCGTGCTCGAGCGAGATGGCCGTCATGCCCGGATTGAGCCCGGCCAGTATCGACACGAAGCCGATCTGGAGCATCGCGAGCTGTACCGTGAGGGGCAACAGCGGCGTCTGCACCTTATGACCCACAAGCAGGTAGCCGACGAACCCAAGCGAGGTGATGTGGCTGAACCACAATTGGGGCGTGCGCAGCAGCGTTAAAAGGTCCTTACGGAAGAGCGCGACCCAGGCGGATTCACGTGGACGGCTGAGCACCCGCGTGGCCCCGCGGCCACGTTCGATCGTCTCAGACTGCGTCCAACCTCGGCGGAATGCGCTCGAGATGAAGGCCAGGCTCGCCGGACACGCCACGACCGCTGCGAACACGAGCAGCCCGAGCCACGAGAGCGCTCGCAGCGGCTGGCCCAAGGCGCTGGCGGAGATCAGGCCGCCGATCCAGGTGGAGGGCAGCCACCACGGGGCTTGCGGCAGCTGTAACGTCGAGAGATCACCCTTAGCCTGCGCGATTCCCGAAAAGCTCATCACCCAGAACACCGTCGGGACGGTGGCGCCGAGCAGCCATAGCGTCTCTTTGGCGTGGCGCGCTGGGACGTAGCGCAGGGTGAGAATGGTCACGCAGCTCAGGGCTGCGTACAGCATCGCCGGGAACACGAGGACGCCCAGCAACGCGGGCGCGTATGCCCACCATGCCGTGTGCGTGCCGAGAAAGAAACCCAGGACGAACGGCACGAGAAAGGCGACGACATAGACTTCGTTTTGCATGACGCCGCCAACGAATTTGGCCACGACGATGCTGGACGTGCGCAGCGGCATGCTCATAAGCACCGGCATGTCGCTGGCGAGGTATAGATCGCCCAGCGCTTGTCCGAAGGCGATGAAAATGTCGGTGAACAGATAGATCAGAAAGGCCCACGCGGGGATGCTCGCGAGCAGCGCCATTGCGTGGTTGTCTTGGAGGGTGCGAGCGGCTTCGAACGACCCGACGAAGATGAAGCAGAACAGAAAAAGCCCCGCGCCCATCGCGACCAGATAAAACGTCCGCGTCGACCAATCCCTGCGGGCGGCGAGCGCACGCTGCCGCAGCAGCGCCCCAGCGAGCCAGACGATCTCGTCGATCGCGGAGCGACGGTGCGTCAAATCGTGCGCGCCAGGCGACGTTCATCGTCGCTGCCGGTGACCGACAAGAAGACGTCTTCCAGCGTCTCCTGGCCTTGCAGATTGCGCAGCTCGTGCACGGTGCCGAGGGCCACGATTCTGCCGTGGTCCAAGATGGCGATGCGGTCGCACAGCGCCTGTGCGATCTCCATGATGTGGGTCGACATGAAGACGGCGCCGCCGTGTGCGGCGATGTCGCGCAGGATCGTCTTCAGGAGCTTCGCACTGCGCGGATCGAGCCCGACGGTGGGTTCATCTAAGAAATAGATCTTCGGCTCGTGCACCAGCGCGGAACACAGCATCACCTTCTGTTTCATGCCGTGCGAGAAGCCGCCCAAAAGGGCACCGGCTTGGTCCTTGAGATCGAACAGCTCAAGCAGTTGCTGGATGCGGCGGTACTTCTTTCCCGCGTCCATCTCGTAGACATCGCCCACGAAGGTGAGAAACTCGAGAGCGGTGAGCTTGCCGTACAGGTTCGGTTCGTCCGGCACGTAGCCGAACGTTCGCTTCGCAAGCACGGGCTGGCGCACGATATCAAAGCCCGCGAGGCGCGCGCGGCCGGCGCTGGGTTGTGCGAGACCGGTCAGCATTTTGATCGTCGTCGTCTTTCCGGCGCCGTTGGGTCCGAGGAACCCGAAGATCTCACCGGCTTCGACGCTGAACGACAGACGGTCGACGGCCACCATGCTGCCGTAGCGTTTGGTCAGCTGGTCGACTTCGATAAGCGGAGGGGGCATCGCTTATACTATCGGACGGGGCGGGGAGCCGGCGCATGCGTGGGACGCCATATGTGCAACGAGCGGCGCCCGCAGGGCGAACGGATGCCGCTCACTCTTTACTACGTCGTGCCGGCGGGAATGGTTTTATCCGGATCCGGTCTCGAAATGGGGTCTTCCGCAGCGTCACGAAATTTCAGGAATGGCCGGACGCAAATGGGAGATTCTCAACTCTGAATATGTCTTACAATCCCCCTGGTACCGGTTGCGGCGCGACGCCTGCCGGCTGCCCAACGGCACGCTGGTCGAAGATTACTATGTGCGGGAGCATGCCGGTTTCTCGGTGATCTTCGCGCTCACGCCCGCGGACCAAGTCGTCTTCACCCAGCAATACAAGCATGGCATCGGCGATGTCGTGCTTGAGCTTCCCGCCGGCATGCTCGAGCCGGGCGAGGACGCAGTCATTTGCGCCCGCCGGGAGCTGGAAGAAGAAACGGGCTACGTCGCGCCGCGTCTGGAGCACATCGCGGAGTTCAGCACCGACCCCACCAGTTCGACCGGACGCCTCTTCCTTTTCCTCGCGCGTGACGCGACACCCGAGGGCACGGCCGCTCCTGACGCCACGGAAGATGTGGATACGATTTTAGTTCCGGTCGACCGAGTGCTCGATCAAGTGCGCCTGGGCCACGTGCGCGCGCAAAGTCATGTCGCGTCCATCTATGCAGCGCTCGACTTCCTCGGCATGTTGCAGACGCGCAGCGCGCAACCGCGTTAGGCGATGCCGGTGAGCTGCGCGAATTTCTTTAAGTCGATATTGCCGCCTGAGACCACCGCGACGATCGGCCCCTGACCGGCCTTGCCGCTCAATGCGGCGGCCACGGGCAAAGCGCCGGCGCCCTCGGCGATGATGCGTACGCGCTCGGCGAGCAGGCGCATCGCATGAGCGACCTCGTCGAGCGAGACGACGATCGATCCGTCTACGAGATCCTTCATGCGCTCCCACATCCGCGGGAACACGCTCTTGCCGCCCGCCCCGTCGACGAACGTCGCCTGCCATTGTGCGAACGTCTGCGGCGAACCGCGTTCGAAGGAGAGCGCGACCGGCGCCGCCGTGACCGGCTCCGCGCCATAGATCTTCGCGGACGGCAGGAGCGCGCGCACGACGCTTGCAACACCCGTGATCAAGCCGCCGCCGCCGATCGCGGCGATGACGGCCGACGCATCGGGCGCGTCTTCGACGATCTCAAGACCGAGCGTCGCATTGCCGACGATGAAATCGTGATCGTCGAACGGATGCACGAATGCGCCTTCGATGCCCGGAAACACGCGTGACTCCAGCGCCTGCCAGCAGACATCGAAGGGCGCGGTGATGAGCGTCGCGCCTAACCGGCGCATACGTTCGATCTTGGCTTCGGGCGCAGTTTCGATGACGACGATCGTGCACGCGATGCCGGCGGCGCGCGCCGCGTACGCCACGCCTTGGCCCGCGTTACCGGCGCTGATCGTCCAGACGCCCTGCCGCTTTAGCGCGTCCGGCAGCATCGCCACCGCATTGGCGGCGCCGCGCAGCTTGAATGCGTTGATAGGTTGCAGCATCTCGAGTTTCACGCGTACCGTTGGGTATTGCGGCCCCGCTTCCAGCACGACCATAGGCGTGCGGCAGATGACGCCGGCGATGCGCTCGCGCGCCGCACGGACCTCGTCGAGCGTGATGCGACGAACCGCTTGTGTCGTCATCCGCGCGCCGCGAACCGCACGTCGCCGTCCACGACCGTCATCAAGACGTTGACGTCTTTGATGTCTTGCGCCGGGACCTCGTCGAGACGTCGTTCGAGCAACGTCAAGTCCGCCGCCATGCCCGCGCGCAGCCGGCCATTGCGACCTTCATTGAACGACAGTTTTGCGGCGTCGCAGGTGTAGCACGCAAGCGCCTCGAGCACCGTCAGCCGCTCGGCCGCGACGTTGTGGTTGACGGCGCTGTGGACCCCTAAAAGCGGCGACAGCGCGGTGACCGGGCTATCCGACCCGGCGCAGACAACGCAGCCGGCGCGGCGCGCGCTGCCGATGAGGTTCATGCCGGCGGCTCTGCGCTTGCCGAGCCGCTGTTCGTACATCCCGTGCTCGCCGCCCCATAGATAGTCGAAGGCGGGCTGCATCGATAGCGCCAGGCCAAGGCGTGCGGAGCGCGCGATGTGGTCAGGCCGCGCGATCTCGAAATGATCGATCGACGGTCGCAGGTCGCCCAGCGCACCGCGCTTTTTCGCGACGCTCTCCCAGGCAGCGATCGTCTCTTCGATCGCCTGATCGCCGATAGCGTGCACGCCCAGCGACAACCCCGCCTCGGCGGCCTCGCTGAACAGCTCGGCGAGCTGATCGCGCTTGAGGTAGAGCAACCCGCAGCCGTCACGATCGGCATATGGCTGTGCGACCGCCGCCGTGCGCGAGCCGATGGAACCGTCGACGAAGATGTCGCCGCCGAAGAGCCGGCCGCCGAGCCGCCGGATCTTGGCGACGTTCGTGCTGCACGATTTGGGGATCACGTGCAACGCGAGCACGCCGTTGTCGATGTAGATCTCGGCCAATTCTTCGTACGACGCGTCGCCCTCGATGACGTTGTGCAGCGTCGTGATCCCTGCGGCCAGCGCCATCTGGGCTGCTTCGCGATCGGCCTTGCGCAAGTGGCGCTGCGGTAGCCGGCGCACGAAGTCCAATTGCACCGCATAGCTGTCGGGGCCGAACACCCGGCCAGTGATCGTGCCCGTGTCGTCCTTTTCGACGCCCGCGGCGCTGCGCTCCAGCTGCAGCGACGCGAAGGCCGCCGAATTCATGACGCAGGAATGGCCGTCGACCCGGCTGAGCAGCACCGGCGTGCGCGGCGCGATCGCATCCAGCTCGTTGATGGTCGGCGCGCGCTGTTCGAGCAGCCCGCTTTCCTCATAGTTGCCGGCATAGACCATGCTCTGGCCGCGCGCCAGATCGCCGACGCGGCGCAGCAGCCCATCCAGGTCGGCGCAGGCTCGCAGATTGCGCTCGCCCGCCAGCAGGCCGGTCGCGGTGAGGTGGACGTGACAATCGTGGAAGCCGGGCACGAGCCAGCCGCCTTGGCAATCGATCACCCGGACCGATTTGGACAGACCCACCGCAGGCTGGTCGAGGACCAGCTCGATGCGGCCGTCGGCGACAAGCAACGCTCGCGCCGAGGGATGAGCGGGATCCAACGTGGTGATATCCGCGTTGACGAAAAGCGCTTGCACGGAGAACGCGCTTCTTCAGTCGCGCATGTGGTTCATTTGAAAAAAAAGGAGACCGACATCGTCGGCCTCCGCTGTCTGCGAAAGGGTCTCTTCTTTTTAGACGACCGCTCGACGGCCGGTGACGGCTCTGATTATCAACAACAGGACGACACCGCCGATAAAGGCTACGAGGATGCTCCAAAGATTGATGCCACTCGCTCCGTAGTGACCAAGTGTGTTGGCGATCCAGCCGCCGAGAATAGCACCAATGATACCGATGATCATGTCGCCCAGAATGCCACCCGGGCCTTCGCCAGGTACCACCGCCTTCGCGAGAAATCCGGCGATGATGCCGACTACGATCCACGCAAGAATACTCATTCACTCACTCCTATGGTCGGGGCTTGCCGGCCCGCTTACTTGTACCCTGTCGGGAGCGGCGTAAACGCGGACATAAAGCCGGTCTCACAAGGGCTTTGAAGGAGCCGGTCCGCTACCCACTTCGCGCAATTTTCCACATTCCTCGTGTCCACAGGGACAGCCTTGGCCGGGGCCGTCCGCGGCGGGGGCGTCCCCTGTCGCGGCGCAGTCCGACTGGCAGACAGGGCTGCAATAGGCACCCACCCCCGGGTCGTTCTCGATCATGCAATGACAGGCAGCGCACGCACATTTGATGGTATGGGCCATGAGAGTAGCTCCTTACTATGACGAGCTAATCATTCCACTCCCACGCATTCCAAAACTCGCTGACGCTCGGGGCAGGACGAAAACCATGCAGCGAATCGCGCACGCTGTCATTGCGCATCGACCAGTAGAGGAACAGCACAGGTAAGTCATCGCGCAGGAGTTCTTGCACGCGGTCGTAGGCACGTCGCCGGACGGCGCGGTCGTAGGAGCGTAGTGCGACGCGCTCCTGGGCATCGATCCGTGGATCGCACACGAAGCTGTGGTTGAAACCGCCGGGCGGGCGTTCGTCACAGGTCCACAGCGTCTGATCGTCGGGGTCGACGCCGCCGATCCAGCCCTCATGGGCGACATCGAAAAGCCCGTTGTTGAGAATGCCACCGCCGGCCTTGGCCGCGTAGTATAGGCTGTTGGGATAGCCTTTGAGCTGTAGCGCAATACCGATCTTCCTAAGCATGCTTTGGACGACGGTGCCGATGCGCGCCGAGTCGCCATTCGTGACATCGTACGCATAGACGAGCTCAAACCGGCGGCCTTGTTTCATGCGAACCCCGTCGCGGGCCACCTTCCAACCGGCGGCATCCAGGTGCTGCGCGGCTGCGACCGGATCGTAGCCTGGAGCCCGCACCGCGGGATCATAGGCCCAGGAGAACGGGGGCTGATCGCTTTCGGCTAACCTGGCCGCGCCATGCAAGACGGTGCGGAGGATATAGCCGCGGTCGATCGCCTGGCTGATCGCAAGCCTGACGTTGTGAGCGTCGAGCGGCGCGTGGCGCAGGTTGAACGTCAGAAACCAAAACTCATTGAAAACTGTGTGCAGCTCGTGCGTGCCGGGAATGTTCGCGAGCTGCGGCACCAGTTTGGTGCTCGGATCGTAGTACAGGTCGGCTTCCCCGCTGTGCATCTGGACGACTCTGGTATTCTCATCGCTGACGAGCATGTAGCGGACTTCACGCAATTTGGGCGCACCGCGCCAGTAGTGCGGGTTGGCGGTCATGGTCAGGCCCGACGAGACGTCGAATTGCTGCACGATGAACGGACCGGTGCCGATGGGCTTGCGATTGTACGCAGCGTGGTTGATGTTGGGAAGTCCGCGCAGCAGGTGCTCGGGGAGCACGCAGACGGGCGCAAGCGATGGGCCGAAGAAGGTCGTGATGGCCGGTGCATATGGGCGGCGCAATCGCACTATCAACGTGTACGGATCCGGCGCGCTCATCGAGGCGATCTGGTTCCAACCCTCGCGCGTGAGCACGTTGTTCGCCGGATTCATGATCTGATGCCAGGTGAAGATCGCGTCGCGCGCATCGAAGGGGAACCCGTCGTGCCAACGCACCCCGCGGCGCAGATGATAGGTGATGCGCAAGCCATCCGCGCTGATGCCACCGTTCGTGGTCGTCGGTACGACGGTCGCCAAGTCCGGCTCAAGCTCGCCCCGGTCGTTGACCGCGAAGAACCAGCCTGCCCAGAACATGCCCGCGTCCACCGCAGTGATGGTCGCCGAAAGCTCGGGCACGGCCGAATCCATGCTGCTCGCGCCTACGATACGCACGACGCCCGGCACGCCCCGGCCGCCTGGGTGCGTCGCCGTGGTCACCTTGCTGCACCCCGCGAAGATGAGCGGCGCCGCGAGGAGCAGCGCCGCAAGCAGGGCCCCAGTGGTGGCGGTGCGGCGCGTTACAGCTGCCACTCCCAGGTGTTCCAGAAGGTCGAGACGGCGTGCGCGGGCTTGTAGTTCTTCAGGTCGGCGTTGACGATGTCTTGACGGCGTACGTACCAGACGACGATGAGCGGCTCTTGCTGCGTGAGCACTTGCTGGATTTTGGCGTAGGCGGCCTTGCGTTTTGCCTGATCGTATTCGGTCAGCGCGATGTGCTCGGCGGCGTCAAGCTCATGATTACAGAAGTGATATGAGTTCTGTCCGTCCGGCGGAAATTGATTGCACATGAACAATGTCGCGTCGTCAGGGTCGATGCCGTTGATCCAGGAATAGAACGCCGTATCGTATTTCCCGGTCTGCAAAATCCCGCCAGCTCCGTAGGTGGCTAAGAAGAGGCCCGACTGGTAGTTCTTCACGACGCCTTGCACGCCGATGCGCTGCCATTCGTTCTGCACGACTTCTTCCAAGTTGCGCGTTTCGGCGGCACCGGTTACTCCGGACATGCCAAGTGCGAGTCGCTGACCGCCTTTGTGACGGAATCCATCGGACCCCATCCGCCAGCCGGCAGCGTCAAGCAAGGCGGCCGCCTTTTGCGGATCGTGCGGATACTGCTGCAGCCCATCTGCGTGAGCCCATAGGAACGGCGGTTGGTCGCTGTCGCCCTTCATGTCTATGCCGTGACTGACGGTGTTGATGAGTTCCCCCTGGTCGATACCGTAGGCCAGCGCTTGGCGCACCCGCACGTCTGACAGAATCGGGTTGGTGACGTTCAGCGCAATCTGGCGATAGTGCGTGAAGGGCGTGAGGTAGGTCTTGACGCCCTGGATCTGCGCGAAGCTCGGCGTTTGCGAGGCCGGCGCGTTGAACTCCATATCCGCTTCGTGCGTGCGCAGTTGGGTCAGAATGGTCGTCTCATCCGGGATGATCTTGTAGTCCACCTCTGCGAGTTTCGGAGCGCCGCGCCAGTAGTGCGGGTTGGCGACCATGCGGATGATGGTGCCCTTCACATACTCTTTGACGATGAACGGTCCAGTGCCGACCGGCTTCTGATTGTACGCGGCTCGGTTGATGTCGGCGTACTGCGAGAGCAGGTGCTTCGGTAGAATAGGGTACGCCGTTGAGGCCATGGTGAAGAACGAATTGACGAACGGTGCATAGCGCTCGCGTAAGTGCACGATGATCGTATAGTCATCTTTTTTCTCGATCCGGTTGATCAGCTCGTAGCCGGTCCTGCTTCCGACGTTATTGCGCTTGTTCATGATCTGCTGCCAAGTATAGATCACGTCATCCGCGCTGAACGGCGCGCCGTCTTGCCACTGCACGCCCTTACGCAAGTGATAGGTGATGGCCAGCCCATCCGGGCTGATGTCGCCGTCCTTGGTATCGGGCACTTCGGTCGCAAGTTCGGGCACGAACTGGTCCTGGTCGTTCCAATTGAACAGATAGCCGCCCCAGAACATCGAGAGGTCGATTTCGATCTGTTGGTTGCCGACGACCGGGTTCATATTGTCCGGCTCGGACACGCCCGCGATGCGCAAGTGACCGGGGATCGTCCAGGAGTTGTGCCCGCTTGTCCCCAGGCCGGTGCTCGTGCCGACCTTGCTACACCCGCTCAAAGAGGCAGCAAGGACGATTAGGCTGAGAAGCGTCCACAGCGCGTGCTTTTTCATAGCCCTGGATTTGCGCGGCCAGGGCTAAAGTTCTTCTTCTTCATGGGCGATCGCTTGTTGAAGCCGGAAACTTCTCCCCTCAGGGGAACGCCATATCAAACCAAATCAGTCGCCCGCATCTCACCACCCTGCACTATCTTCCGGCCCAGTGGCTAATACCCGGACCGTGTGCGGTCTGCTCACCTTCTAACCCGCAGCGACAGTGTAGGGCGGTCTACCTTCGGGCAACATGGCTTTCCCACCAAAGAAAAGCTTTTGGATAAGCAGCATAATAGCTGCACCCGCGATGGGAAGTGACGGCACCTCGAAGACACGCGCCGTCGACCATATGTCTGGGTTCAGCGCTAAAAGACTCAAGGCGCCGCACAAGGCTCCCGCCATGAGCGGCACCGTCCAATGATGACGGTTGACATACAAACCTATCGCAACCAAAAGCGCGAAGGTAAAATACCAGAGATGATGGCGCGGCGAAAAATGCGAGAGTTCGATGATATAGACCCGAGGTGTCGCTTGCAGGTACCACGCCCAGACGGGCTGCAAGGTTGGGTTGGGCGAAAGGCGCACTGCGAGCTCTTGTACGTACGCTAAATGCTGCGTCAGGTTTTCACTGTGGGTGAGGGCCGCGGCAACAAAGTAGGCGAGCGCCCCGAGCGCGCCCGCAGCAAACAAGAGCATCCCGCTGCGGCGATCAGCCTGGCGGCCGGAGACTAAAGATCCGACGAATAAACCGAACGCAGAGGCAAGAGGCAGAACGAAACTTGGCCTCGTCAATGCCAGCAACACGCAACTAACAGAAAAAAGAACGAGCGTCGCGGTGTGCCGGTCTTTCGCATAGCCCACTGCTGCGGTGAATGCGAGCAGCCAAAAAAAGAGTGCGAGCATGTCGGTTGTCGGCCAGCTGCCTATCTCGCGAATCACAGGCATTGACATTATTGCGATCGACCCAATTGCTGCCATCCAGGGCGGCCCAAACATGGACAGTAAGATACATAGGGTGATCGTCGCCGCGCCGAATGCAGCGATTGACACGATGATCAGCGATTCCATTCCGAACCGGTCGTAAAGCCATGATGCTACTTGAGGATAAAGAACGCGGCTGGCAAAGACCCGATCGCCCGGATGGCGTCGTTGCATCGGCGTGCTTTCGAAAAAGAGGGGGCGATAGCGAGGATCTTTCCCCAAGCCTAAAGTTAAATACCAATCTCTGACCCGGAGCTGCGCAGCGCTCTTGGAGTAACCCTTATCCCTCAGCATCATCTGCCCATAGCCGTAGCCGTCCGGCACCCAAACGGTTGCACGCGGAAGCACGTGGCCTAGCATAGCCACTAAAAAACACGCCACGAGCACGCAGGCGAAAATTAGTCTAAGCACCGTCCTGCGGAGAGAGGTTCGATGCGACATTCTGATCGCCTTGGTTTAGGCCGTCCAAACCGTCGTGTTACTCACAGAATCTATATTCCTATGGCGATAGCGTGTTCAGCCGGCTCGCGACCTACGGGCCCCTATTATCCAGCTACGCTTTCTTGCTAAAATTGTAGCTGATTTGATCAACTCTTCTACGATCCGAATATTGCGTGTAAGGGATCTGGCGCATGTCGAAATTCGCACATGCTAATCCCATCGTTTTAACGCCCAAGGCGGTCTAGTTACCGTCTCGTAAGAGGGACCGTTTGGGTAAAGAATCGGCTTTTGAAACAGGAGGGTTTGTTAGCCGACGGTCAGAGTTGAACTGACGACCCGCGGTTTACGAAACCGCTGCTCTACCACTGAGCTACGTCGGCGAAAGCGATTGAAGGTTCATACCGTTTCTTCATTCTTCAGTTGCGGTCAATCCTGTCCCCAACTCCGCTTTACGCGCATTTGCGACGGGCTGAGGTTGTTGTGCGCAACTACGAAGCTTTTTCGCGCTTGCTACGCCGCTGGCAGCCGCACCCGGCAACCAACACTCAATCAGCTCACGGAGTTTGGCCATATCGACTGGTTTGGAGAGGTAGTCGTCCATGCCGGCGGCGATGCACAAGTCGCGATCGCCTTCCATGGCGTTAGCAGTCATCGCGATGATAGGCACGTGCTCACCGCTCAGCCGCTCGGCCTTGCGAATCAGTTTGGTAGCCTCGAATCCATCGACTTCAGGCATTTGGCAATCCATCAAAATAAGGTCGTAATCAATTTTTCGAGAGGCCTCAAACGCCTCTCGCCCGTTTTTCACGATTTGCGGCCCGCCGACGAGCTGTGTGGCATTAGCGGTACGATTTTGCGGCTGCTTCGCGCCGGCGGCGCCGATCTGCCAACAGTGCCTGAGGACGCGTTGACAGCCGCGCTGGAGCGCTTTGTCGCGGCTGCACGATCGTATCAATAGAAACAATTACGAGAACAAGGAGAGCAGTGGTTAAAGAGACGTCTGCCCGGATGAGCTTGGATGTTTGGCCTGACTCGACCGGCCCTGGAAGGCAGTTACTTTCTGCGTAAAGTAGCGCCGTTGCGGCGAAGATGTTCGCCGAGTTGATGCCTGTTCCCGAGTTCGAAAAACGCGCTCAAAGCGATCTCAACCACTGAGCTTTCGCTGACAGAATTTTCAAACGCGAGGTTCCTCAGGCGCTCAGCGATCGCACCCGACACATTCAAGGACAGCTTACGTAATCTTGTCGACGGCCGCAGCTGGGTGGGCGGAGTAAGAACGTTAGCATCCTGCATTTAGGCCGGCTTCGCGGTCATGCTGGTCGCGGGTTCGAACGTCGCTGCAAGGCGGTCGCTCAGCTTTGTAAGATCCAAAATACGGTGGACCGTCGAGCCATGCGTTGCTTTCAATGAAAACCCGTTCTGCGCCCGACTGGCAGCTCGCAGCACGACGTGCAATCCGCTCGAATCGAAGTATGTGCAGTGCCGTAGGTCGATCGTAAGCGGTGCCGGTTGGCGCAGCATGTCCTCCAACGCTGCCGCCATCTGGTCGGCGTTCGAGAGGTCGACCTCGCCTGTGACAAACAGCGTTTCGCCATCGGCGGAGCTTTGTCGTACGAACGCGGCGCTATTGATCGGGTTGTGTGTATGCTCGGGGTTGAGGTGTGTGATGGTAGCCATGCCCAACTGCTTTCGACAAAGATTCTTGTTGCCTCATCTTACCGGGCCCGCGAAGGGATAACAATGAGGCGTCTAGGGCGGGTTTCAGCCTGGCATCCTCTGCGCTTGGTGGGGGCTAGTTAGGCCCGGGCCGCGAATGCGCGCGCGGCTGCGATCAGCTTTTCTTGCACTTCCACAAGCGGAGCATTACGCAACAACAGCACCGGAATCGCGTCGTTCAGATGTGGGTTGCTTCCCTGGAACCATGCCTGAGCGATGGCGTTTTGCTCTCGCGTGGCAATCATGCAGCAGAGTTGCAAGGCGAACCGCAAAACCTGTGGCCGTTGGGGCTGGCGGCCGCTCATCCATTGCTGGACGGCACGCGTCTCACTCACCCCCGCCAGCAGGGCGACGACCGGTGCCCCTAAGAGGTCGACAAGCTCTCTGACGACCCGCTCCAAAGGTGCCGACATCGCGTGATCGTGTGCCGCAAAATCACCCATTTGGCCCGATTGACCCGCCTCGCGGAGAACCATGCGCTTACTATACACCCCCCAAAATCCCAATGTCAATCCCAGAGTCGATACCACACATTTGGACCCCGCAAAGGGCGCGGACATAAGAAGAGGGCGATGATCGCATCGCCCTTTGGACCGTTTGGCCATCCTTTGATGGAACAACAATCAGCGCCGGCCTGCTCCTACCTTCCGCCGACCCTTCATGGCGCCGTTACCACGCAGCGCGCCGTTGCCGCCCCTGGCTTCTTCCTCAGCCTCCACGTTGATCTCGGACGCCAAATCGGTGAGCCGCTCATCGGTTTCTTTCTCCTCTTGGAGCGTCTGCTCGAGCAAGTCGACTGCTTCGGTTTCACCGAGGATCTCGGCATGCGTGCGGGCAGTGCCGTACGTGGCGATCTCGTAGTGCTCGACCTTTTGGGCGGCGCCGATCATGGCTGCATCGGCCACGGCATCCGCGAGATCTTCCTCGAGCACCTCTTTGCCCTCTTCAATGACGCCTTCCATGCCCTTGCATTTCTTGCCGCGTCCGGTCGGGATACCGACCTGCTTGAAGATCTGTTCCAGCCGCTTCACGTGGCCGCGTGTCTGCTGTAAGTGCTCTTCGAAGGCGCTCCGCAGCTCTTCCGAGGTGGCATTTTTTGCCATCTTGGGCAGCGCCTTCAATATCTGGTTCTCCGCGCTCATGAGGTCTTTGAGTTCATCTATCCAAAAGTCGCGAAGTGATTTTTGCTTCATAGTCTATCCCCGTTTCTTCCAGAGCGAGTTGGTCTGTGTTCTCATGCCCTCGCGTCATATGACCAAAACGCAGGATTAGCGGCTACCTCGCTCTTCGATGCGACGACCGCGCACTGGGTAATATCCGAACACAGGGTCACTTGGCGCCTGGTTGTCTGGGATGGACTAGGGCTCTTGATGCTCCGTGTCGAGCTCGGAGAACGACGTCAGGCGGCGGTCGAAGCGCAGCAGAATAGTGCCGGTCGGACCGTTGCGCTGTTTGGCGATGTTGATCTCCGCGATGTTCTCGTTCTCAGGCGTCGGCGGGTTATAGTAGTCGTCACGGTAGATGAACGCGACGATGTCTGCCTCCTGCTCGATGCCGCCGGATTCACGCAGATCCGAAAGCAATGGCCGTTTGTCGTTGCGCGACTCCGGCGAACGGTTCAGCTGGGCAAGCGCGATCACCGGCACCTTGAGCTCTTTGGCAAGTGCCTTGAGATTGCGGCATATCTCGTCTACGATCTCGACGCGGCTCGTGACGCGCGGGTTAGTAGAACGCAGCAGCTGCAGGTAGTCGATGATGATCATGTCCAGCCCGGTCGACGCCGCCAAACGGCGGGAACGTGAACGCACCTCACCGACCGTCAGCGCGGCGGAATCGTCGATGTAGATGGGCTGCTCCGCGAGCACGCTCATGGCGAACGAGATGCGCCCCCACTCGGATTGGCCGCTGCGGTCGCGATCGTCTTTGATGTTGCCGCTGCGCAGCGCTTGGGCATCGATCTTGGCTTCCATGCTCAGCAGCCGCTGCACCAGCTGGTCGTTGTTCATCTCGAGCGAGAACAGCGCGACGTGCTTGCCGGCGATCTTGGCGGCGTTGAGCGCGAAGTTGAGGCACAGGCTCGTCTTGCCCATGGAAGGACGGGCAGCCACGATGACGAGCTCGCCCGCTTGGAACCCGGTCGTGAATTGGTCGAGCCGCGCGAAGCCGGACGTCACGCCGGTCACGCTGCCGCGCTGGTGGTAGAGCTTGTCGATCTGCTCGAACGCCGGCTTGAGCAGGTCACGGACAAGCGTGAAGCCGCCGCTGGAGCGGCGGCC